>JAAAOL010000231.1 GCA_009908885.1 Bacteroidota bacterium
GACGCTTCAGTAGCGCCCCTTCACGCACCACATTCTCAGTGTTGTGGACAGCATCAGGCGAAAACGGGATTACGGGGTCGGATGATAGATCCAGGGGGCGTGTTCGTCGGTGCCGGGCTCTTCGCGGCGCAGGCGGTCGGTGGCGACGAGGTGCTCCAGGTGCGCCAGCGTCTCGGCCACGGCCATACGGAGCTGGTGCCGGTCGAGGCGGTCCGTGCGGAAGACCTGCCGGGCGACCTCGAAGACGGTAGCGCCATCGCCGACGGCCCGGTGCATGGCGTCGAGGCGGTCGTCGTGATGGGCCAGCAGTTCGTCGATGCGCTGCGACCACGCGCGCAGCAGGCCGCCGTGCCCGGGGAGCGCCAGCGACACCTCCAGGTCGCGCAAGGCGTGCAGCGAGGCGCGGTAGCGCCCCAGCGGATCGGGCTCGACGTCCGGCCAGAGCGCGATGTTGGGGGTGATGTGCGGCAGCACGTGGTCGCCGACGAGCAGGAGCCCGTCGCTCGCGTCGTAGAAGGCGCAGTGGCCGTCGCTGTGGCCCGGCGTCAGCAGGATTTCGAACGTGTGCGCGCCGAGCGGGATCGTTGCGCCGGGGACCAGCGTGCGGAACGTCTCGGGAAACGGCTCCAGCGCCTGCCGCATCCCGTCGACCTCGCGCTGCTGGAAGTTGGCCGCCGCCGGATCGGGCAGGCCGCAGCGGGCGAAGAACGTCTCCGTCGCCGCATTCCGCTCGCGGCGGTCCGTCCACACGATGCCGACGATCTCCTGCTCCCGCGCCGACAGCCACACCGGCACGTTACCCTTCCGCACCGCGCTCGCCTGCGCCTGCAGCCGCCCCGCGAAGCCGAGATGGTCCGGGTGGTGATGCGTCAGCACGATCTGCGCGATGTCGCCCACCTGCAGGCCGAGCGTCGCCAGCGCCTCGCGCCAGGCGGCCAGCGCGTCGGGCGTCTGGAGGCCGGTGTCGACCACCGTCCAGCCGTCCGCCCCGCGCAGCAGGTAGCAGTTGACGGCCCCCAGCCCCCGGAACGGCACGGGCACGACGACGCGCACCACGTCCGGCGCCACCTCGGTGACGGTCTCGCCACGCGGCGGCGCGATGCTCTGTTCGAAGTCAGCCACGGTTGGGAAGGTCGGAAGGTCGAAGGTCGGAAGGTCGAAAGGTCGCGCCTGCAACGAGGCAGTCACCATCGCAAATCGAAAATCCAAAATCGGCAATCGTCAGAAGCCCATCGCCTTGCCGATGATCTCCTTCATGATCTCGGTGGTGCCGCCGTAGATCGTCTCGACGCGGCCGGCGACGAAAAGCTGCGCCATGGGCGTCTCCTGCAGGTAGCCGCGCCCGCCGAACAGTTGCAGCCCTCGGTCGGCGACCTTCTGCTGCAACTCGGTGACCCACCACTTGGCCATCGCGGCCTGCTCCGCCGAGAGGCGCCCGGCGGTGTGCTCGCGCACGCAGCGGTCCACGAAGACGCGGGCGATCTGCACCTCCGTCTTCAACTCGGCCAGCGTGAAGCGGTTGTGCTGGAAGGTGCCGATGGGCCGCCCGAACGCCTCGCGCTCCTTGCACCACGCGATGGCCCAGTCGAGCGCCTGCTCGCACGCACAAACGGAACCCAGGGCGATGGACAGGCGCTCCTGCGGGAGTTGCTGCATCATGTAGATGAAGCCCTCCCCCTCGTCGCCCAGCCGGTGGGCCTGCGGGACGCGCACGTCGTGGAAGGCCAGCTCCGTCACGTCGCGGGCGTGGTAGCCGATCTTGTCGAGCACCTGGACGACTTCGACCCCGTCGGTGTCCGTCTCGATGCCGACGAGGCTCATGCCGAAGTGCCCCATCTCGGGGTTCGTCTTGACGGCGGTGATGATGAGGTCGGCGATCGAGCCGTTCGTGATCCAGTACTTGGTGCCGTTGATGACGTAGTCGTCGCCGTCCGGCTTCGCAGTCGTCTGGAGGGCGGCCAGGTCGCTGCCCGTGTGCGGCTCACTCATGGCGATGGCGGTGACCCACTCGCCCGCGACGATCTTGGGCAGCCAGCGTGCCTTTTGCGCCTCGGAGCCGTATTCGAGGATGTAGGGCACCACGATGTCGGTCCCCAGCGGGAACGGCACGCCCGTGATGCCCGCCCGCGCCAGCTCCTCGATCAGAACCACGTTGTAGCGGTAGTCGTCCAGCCCGCGCCCGCCGTACTGCTCCGGCACGTCCACGTAGAGCAGGCGCCGCTCGCCCGCCTTGCGCCACACGTCGCGGTCCACCACGCCCGCGGCTTCCCAATCCGCGTGGTGCGGGACGAGATGCTCCTCGACGAAGGCACGCACCTCCTGCCGGTACGCCTCATGCTCCGGCGTGAACAGGTCGCGCGGCATGTAGTCGGTCTGCGGCGCGGCGCGGTAGTCTTGCGTGACGGAGTCGGTGACTTGCATCGGTGGGTTTCGGGTTGCGGGTTTCGAGTTTTGGATTGTGAGTTGTGGATTTTGGGGTCAGGTGTCTTCGAGGGACATCTCTACGTCGCCGAAGGCGCCGGTGTCGCGGAGGGCATCGATCTCGTCGGGGTCGAAGCCGACCTCGCGGAGCACGTCGGCGGTGTGCGCGCCGAGTGCGGCGCCGGTGTGGCGGTACGTCGCCTCGGTCTCGGAGAAGCGGAGCGGATGCGCCACCTGCCGCTGCGTCGTCCCGTCCGGGCGCGGCACGTCGGCAATCATCTGGCGGGTCTGCACCTGCGGATGGTCGGCCACTTCGTCGAGCCGCAGCACCGGCTCCACGCACACGTCGATCGCGGCGAAGACGTCCAGCCAGTGGTCCAGCGGACGGGCGACGAGGGCGTCGGCGACGGCCTGCCGCACCTGCTGCTGCGCGTCGGAGTCCCACACGTTCATGCCCGGCTCGATGAGATCGGGGCGGCCGATCGCCTCGCAGAAGCCCATCCAGAACTTCGGCTCCAGCGGCCCGACGGCCAGGTAGCGCCCGTCCTGCGTGGCGTAGCAGCCGTAGAAGCTGCCGCCGTTGAGCGGCTCAGTCTCATAGCCCGGCACCTGCCCGGCGGCGAGCGTGTGGCTCAGGTTATAGCCGTTGAGCGCAAGCGTGCCGTCCAGCATGCTCACGTCCACGTGCTGCCCCGCGCCCGTCTGCTGCCGGTGGATGACCGCGGCGAGCAGCCCGACGAGCCCGGTCAGCGAGCCGCCGCCGAGGTCCGCCGCCTGGAGCCCTAACGGCATCGGCCCGGTGTCTTCGCGCCCGGTTATGCTGAGCACCCCCGCGAGGGCGAGGTAATTCAGGTCGTGCCCGGCGCGCCCGGCGTACGGCCCGGTCTGCCCGTAGCCGGTGATTGAAACATAAATGACACGCGGATTGGCGGCCCGCAACGCCCCGTAGCCCACGCCGAGGCGGTCCATCACACCGGGCCGGAAGCCTTCGACCACCACGTCGTACGTCTGCACGAGCCGCTGCACCACGTCGGCAGCCTGCGCGTGCTTCAGGTCGAGCGCGACGGAGCGCTTCGAGCGGTTGACCAGCGCGTGCCCCGCCGACACGTCCCCGTCGAACGGCGGCGCCACCCGCATCAGGTCCGGGCGGTTCGGCGCCTCGATGCGCACCACGTCCGCGCCCAGGTCGGCCAGCAGCATCGTGGCGAACGGCCCCGGCAGCAGCGTGGTGAAGTCCAGCACCTTGAGCGATGTGAGGGGTCCGGGCACAGGCTAGGCGGTCGATGAGGACGACAGGTCGGATGGGGTTGTGGCCGCCGCCCGCGCAGCATCGCGAGGGCGCAGCCCATCCAGCGCGAAGGCGGCGAACTGGCGGGCGATCTCCTGGATCGGGTACGGCCCATCGGCGCGGAACCAGGTGTAGGTGCCGTTGCACATGCCGATGATGGCCTTGCGCACGATGGGCACCTCCATCTCGGCATCGAAGACGCCCGCCGCGATGCCCTCCTGCAGCACCTCGTCCCACAGCGCATCGTAGGTTCGCACGAGGCCGCGCAGGTCCGTCTCGGCGTTGGCGTCCAGGAAGTCCAGATCTTCGCGCAGGAAGATGCCGAAGAAGTCTTTCGATTCTTGAAAGTGCCGCAGGTGCATCTCGATCACGCGCGTCAGCTTCTGGGCCGGGGCGTGACGCGTGGCCAGGATCTCGCGGGTGGCCGCCACCATCCGCTGCATCGGGCCCTCCACCAGCCCCCGCAGCAGGTCTTCTTTCGTGGAGATGTAGTAGTAGAGGCTGCCCTTGTGCAGGCCCAGCTCGTCGGCCACGTCCTGGATGCGCGCGGCGTGGTAGCCCTTGCGCCGGAAGACGCGGGCGGCGGCCTCGTAGATTTCTGCTTCGCGCGCCTTGCGGCTCATCGGTCGAGGGTGAAATTCGGACGCTGGTTCAACTTTTCAAACACACGTTTGAATATTGCGAATTGCCAGAAGAAATGCAATGCTGGATTGCCGAAATCGGTCGAGGGTTGCTCCGCCTCGTAGAGACGCGTCTCTGTACGTGTTTAGCGAGCCTGGACACCGCCGAGGGTTGCGCGCTGCTTCACCCCCGGCTACTCCGTGCTGTCGCTCCTGCGGAGCTGTTCCACACCCCGCAGGGATGATGACCTCCCGTAGCCGCGTATGGAGCCACAGTCACAGATCTCGCACCGCAGGTCGGGGGCGCAATGCGCGGCGGATATACGCTAAACACACACCGCGTCGCCGACGCGTCTCTACTGAAGCCGTATGCTACCAACAACCGAGGGCGACGCCGGATAGTGGCGCCGCCCTCGGTCGAGTTCAGCCGAAGGATGATCGAGCGTGAGGTTGAAGCCGGAAAGGCATCAGGGAGGCAACAACGGCCCAACAGGCAGCTGTGGACATGCAACCTGGAGACCTGCTAACGTGAAACCACTTACCGCAGCGTGTAGGTCAGCCGCGCGGTGATCAGGCGCCCCAGCTCCGGCGCCCCGACGTACTGGCGGTGTTCGTTGTCGAGCACGTTCTGCGCCGTCACGTCCAGCCGGAGCCCCGGCACGGTGCGGACGAAGTCGTAGCCCGCGCCCAGGTCCAGCAGGAAGTAGCTGGGCACGGTGCCTTGATACACGCCCGAGCTCACGGCGAACTCGTCCACGTAGCGCCCGGCCGCACGGAGGCTCAGCCCGCCTTCGATGCTGTACTCGCCGCCGAGGCTGAGCTTGTGCTGCGGCGCATTCATGGCGATCTGGCGTCCCGAGCCCGGCTCCTCGCCCAGTTCCTCGGCGTCGAAGAAGTTGTCGCTGAACCACGAGTAGTTGCCGAAGACCGTCACCCGATCCGTAGCCAGCCACTGCACGGCGATGTCGGTGCCGTAGTAGTCTACGTCGCCGAAGTTGAGGTACGTCAGCATCAGCTCGGGCTGCGAGCCCGCCTCGTAATTCTCGTTCGTCTCCACGACGCCCACGGTGCCTGCGGCCAGCGACGACTGCGCGGCGGCCTGCTCGAAGATCTGGCCGAGCGCTTCTGGTGTCAGCCCGAAGGCAGCCAGCTGTTCGTCGGTGAAGGCGCTGGCTACGGCATCGCCCAGCCGACCGGGCAGGTTGCTCACGTTGACCGCCGGCGTGATCAGCTGCAGCTCGCTCAGGAAGTTTGTCTTCTGCGTGTAGTACGCATCGATGCCGACCAGGAAGCGATCGGCAATCAACCCTTTGTACCCCAGCTCGATGCTGTTGGTGACCGTCTGGTCGATGGGGTCGAGGTCGTTCAGGCTCGTCACGATCTGATTGGTCTCGTCCCCCGGAATGACCATCAGGCCCTCCAGAAACCCGCTGATAGCGCCTGCATTTAGCTGGCCCTGCAGAAACTGGATCAGCTGATCGGGCAGGGCGCCGGACTCCGCCAGCCCTTGCAGCACCGCCGCGTAGGCCTCCGCCGTCGGGATGCCGACGCCCGGATTGCGCTGCCGCGTGATGAGGCTCGTGGTCTGGATGGGATCGGGGAACGTCCAGCCGTCTGCCGCGCCACGCCCCCGGACGCCGACCGCACCTTGATCCTGCACGAACAGGTCGAGGAAGAGGTTGACGCCCGCCGGGGTGGTGAAGGCGCGGTTGAAAGTGGCGCGGAGGCTGTGCTCCGGCACGGGACGGTAGACGAGCGCGGCCCGCGGCGAGAACTGGGTCTTTTCGATCACGTCATCGCGGTCCACGCGCCCGGTCAGCGTCAGGCGCAGTTGGTCCGTCAGGTCCGTCTCACTCTGCAGGTAGGCGCCGTACTCGGTCAGGGTGTCGTCCCCCTCGTTGCGGCCGTGCACGGTCCCGCCGGTGCGGGGGATGGTCTGCTTGTAGTCGATGCCGCCGACGAACTGCTGCCGCCCATCGAGCACGCTCGTGCTGTACTGCACCTGCCCCGAGAGCTGGCTCGACTCGTCCACGACCGGGTTGCCCGTGCGATAGAAGAACGTGTCGCCCGCGTCGAGGCGGTTGTAGTAGGCCTGCGCGAAGAGGCCGCCCGCCTGCAGGCGCAGCTGCCCGTAGTACTGGGCGAAGTCTTCGATCACGTTCTCGCCGGTGTTAGCCTGGTTCACCTGCGAGATGGACGAGTAGCCACCCGTCCCGGTCAGCTGCACGTCCGGCGCAAACTGGTACTGGAGCGTGCCCGCCGCATAGTACTTTTCGCTATCGTCCGGGCGCGGTGCGAGATCGACGGGCTGGAGGTTGCCCTGCTCGTCCGTCGTGCACTCTGAGTCGACATTGGCGCACAGGATCTGCAGGTCCGCCGGATCGTCTTGGTCGAAGTCCCAGTCCTGGGCCTGGCTGTAGTAGCCGACGACCTTGTAGCCGAGGCGGTTGTTGATGATGCCTGCGTGCCGCAACGCCCCCTGCGCGGTGGAACGCTGGCCGCCGCCGATCATCACCGAAGTGCCGGGGTAGTTGAGCGGGTCTTTGGTGATGAAGTGGATCACGCCCTGCTCCACGCCCGGCCCGTAGAGCGCCGAGCCCGGCCCGCGCACGACCTCGACCTGCGCCAGATCGATGGGGGCGATGGGCATGCTGGCAAAAGCATTGATGCCCAGGCTAGGCGCTACGGTCTGCCGGTAGTCCACCAGCGCGTACGTCTTGGCCACGAAGACCGAGTTGAAGCCGCGCAGCGAGATCTGGTAGCGGTCCACACCGCTCTGCGCGATGTCCACGCCGGGCGTGTACCGGAGCGAGGCGGCGGGGGACGGCGCAGCATCGGACACCAACTCCTGTGCCTCCAGCACGGAGACGGACGCCGGCGCATCCAGCGATTTCTCCTGCCGACGCGACGCCGTCACCACCACCGGGTTGAGGTCGAGCCCGGTCGCTACCATCTCGATGTTCAGCGTGCGCTCCTCGCCCGCCGCGAGCGTCACGGACTGGCGCTGCTCCTGAAACCCTACGAAGCGCGCGACGACGTCGTACGAGCCTGGTTCCAGACCGGTCAGCTGATAATTGCCATCGATGTCGGTCGCGCTGCCAGCGACCATGCTGGTCGTGCCCGGACGGAGGGCCAGCACGTTAGCCCCGGACAGCGGCTCACCGGTATCGGCATCCTGGACGGTGCCGCTGATGGACGCCGTCTGGGCGACGACCTCGACGGGCGTGCCCATCAGGCAGGCGATGAGAAAGAGGGTGGAGAGAAGGAGGGGCGGTAGCACTCGTTGCATGGCGGTTCCTGCGGTTCGGTGGGTAGAATCTCGGGGGCCGGCTCGCCGCACGGGCGCTGCGCGAACGAAAACCGGCGGATGATTAAGAAAACATGAATCTGCGGCTCCAATATGAGCCTGGAACCGCTTCCTGTCAAGCTAGGCCCGGTGTGGCGGTGGGAATAGGCCGGGAGATGTCCGCGCGACGGGCTCGGCACGCGCATCTCCCCCCTGCCGCACCCGTGGGCCGCTGCGCCGCGGATGGAGCCGGGACCGTGCTCTCGCTGCGTGTGGCTCCTACGAGGAGGCCGTCGCCCGCTCGCGCTCGACCAGCTCGCGGCGCAGGATTTTGCCCGAAGCCGTCTTGGGAATCTCCTGCACGAACTCCAGGCGGCGCACCTTCTTGTGCGGCGCTACGTGCTCGGCCACGTGCGCCATCACCTCCTCCGCCGTCGCCGTCTGCCCCGGCTTGAGCACGACGAACGCCTTGGGCACCTCGCCCGCTTCTTCGTCCGGGCTCGGAATGACGGCCGCGTCGGCCACGGCCGGGTGGCTCTGCACGACGGCTTCGACCTCGGCGGGAGCCACCTGAAACCCCTTGTACTTGATGAGTTCTTTCACCCGGTCTACGATGTAGACGTAGCCGTCCTCGTCCACCACGGCCACGTCGCCGGTGTGGAGCCAGCCGTCGTCGTCGATCGTGTTGCGGGTGGCTTGCTCGTTGTTGAGGTAGCCTTTCATCACCTGCGGCCCGCGCACCCAGAGTTCGCCCTTCTCGCCGGGCGCCACGTCCTCGTCCGTCCCGACCTCCACGATCCGAAACTCGGTGTTGGGCACGGCCACGCCGGACGACTCCAGCTTGATCTCACGGTCGCGCGGGGCGATGTGGGAGACGGGGCTCAGCTCCGTCATACCGTAGCCCTGCTTGACGATGCAGTCCAGCCGCTCGCTGCACGCCTTGGCCACGGGCGCAGGCAGCGGCGCCGCGCCGGAGGTGACATACTCCACCGAGGACAGGTCATACTCGTCCACCATCGGATGCTTGGCCAGCGCCAGCACGATGGGCGGCACCAGGTACAGGTTCTTCATGGCGTGCTGCTGCGCCAGCTGCAGGAACTGATCCAGCTCGAACTTGGGCATGGTGACGACGGTGGCCCCGCTGCGCAGCGCCATGCTCAGGATGATGACCATGCCATAGATGTGATAGAACGGCAGGATGCCGATGGTCGTCTCCTCCGGGTCCATCTTTTCGATGGGCTCGCACTGGCTGATGTTGGCCACCACGTTGTAGTGGGTCAGCATGACGCCCTTGGGCAGGCCCGTCGTGCCGCTCGAATAGGGCAGCGCGACGAGGTCCTCTTTCGGGTCGATCTCGACCTCCGGCGGCGCGAAGTCGTGCTGCAGCAGCGCCATGAACGGCGTCGCCCCCTCGGCCTCGCCGAAGACGAAGATTTCCTCCACGTCGGACGCGGCCGCCGCTTCCTGCGCCTTCTCGAGAAACTGCGGAATCGTGATCAGAAACCGGGCGCCCGAGTCGTTGAGTTGATGCGCCAGCTCCTCGGCCGTGTAGAGCGGGTTGGCGGTCGTGTTGATGCCGCCGGCCAGGGCCACGCCGAAGAAGACGATCGCGTATTCCGGCAGGTTGGGACTGTAGATGGCGAACACGTCGCCCTTCTCGAAGCCGCGCGCCGCCAGGCCCGCCGCCAGCTTGCGGGCGCCCCCGGCCACCTGCTTGTACGAGACCGAGCGGCCCGTCGGCCCGTCCATCAGGGCGGGCTTCTCCGGCCACTTGGCTACGTCCTGAAACAGAAACTGAGGCAGCGGGATCTCGGGGATCTCGACGTCGGGAAACGGGCTCCGGTAAGTCATGGCTGTTGGCTCGGTGGAGGATGGTACGGAATGCGCCGGAAGCGCTTGCAGCGCGTGGGTGTACGATAAGAAACGAGCGGCGACCCACAGCGTCAACAGGCCTGCGGGAACCGGTGGCGGTTTACATCCAGGCGATCTGCCGCGCGACGGCCTGTTCAGGACGGCAGACCGCGCTGCGTCATCCGTTGTCGCCTGGCGATGTCCGCATAGCCGGGGACGGAATGACGTATCGCGTGATGCGTGTTGCGTAAGGGCACTCCGCCGACACGGCCAACGTCACTGCTGGCCCAGGAAGAAATTGACGGGCACCTCCATGATCACGGGCACCGGCTCGCCCCCGTTGCTCCCGGCCCGGAAACGCGTCTGGATGACGGCCCGGATGGCCGCCTGATCGCATCCGTCGCCGAGGCCCTGGACGACCTCCTCGTCCCGCGTGCGTCCGCGCTCGTCCACCACGAAGCGCACCACCACGACCCCCTCGGTCCCCTTCAGCCGCGCGCGCTCCGGATACCGCACGTTCCGCCGGAAGGCACTCCACCCACCCACCGGCTCGGGCGGTACGTCGACCTCCTCTTCCGGAATCGGATCGATGTCCGACGTCGTCGCCCCGCTCCCGCTACACGCGGCGAGTCCGACCATCAGAAAGATGCCGTACAGGAGCGCATGGCCGACGTAGCAGCGTGCCCTTTTCATGCCTCGTCCCTCGTAGCCGTCCCAATAGGATCAGCGGCGGTCCAGTAACCGCTGTTTAAACATATTAAGAAATGCTTAACCAAGGTACATCACCGCGCACAAAATAGCGGTTTCGGCGGGCAATGTCCGCACCTGCGCATCACGCCATACGCAGCACGACGGGCGCAATCGGGATCTGGCCATCGATGACCTGAATCGATCAGGATGGCCTATCGTACTTGCCGTGTGAAGGGGATGGGCGGCGCTCGTACTGGCAGACCGCCCGGCGCTGCGCCTACGGCGTTATGGCGGGCAGCGTCTCCGCGTGCCCGTTCATCTCGTGCTGGATACGCTCCAGCACGGCGTCGAGGCGTTCGAGGGTGCTGTTGAGCTGGGCGTTGGCCTGGTTGATGGCGCCGCGACGATGGGCGCGGCCATCCAGGCGCTCGGGATGGGACGGGATGCGCGTGTCGTCGAAGAGGGTGCGCTGATCGTCCCAGATGACGTCCAGGCGCGGGCGGAAGCCGTGGCGCTGGAGCACGGGCGAGAGTTCGTCCAGGTTGCGCTTGAGGTAGCGCAGCGTGGCAGCGTAGGCGTGCTCACAGATGACGCGCCGCTTGGAGAAGCTGAAGATGTTGGAGAAGAAGACGTCGTAGTCCGTCAGTTCCGGCTCCACCACGATCACGTCCGCATCCGGGTAGGCGTAGTCGTAGTTGCGGAAGCCTGCCTTGCGGCGCGAGTGGATGATCGTCCGGAAGGTCTGCGAGAGCACGGCGGGCAGGCCCAGCTCGACGAGGCTGTGCTCGACGTATTTATTCTGGGCGCCCCGCACGTTGATGGGCACGATGGGATTGATGCAGAACGTCAGATCCGCCCCGGCCTCCAGCGCGCGGCTGGCATGCACCGTGCGGCGCGCCACGCCGTCGATGTAGTACTCGCCCTCGATCTCGACCGGACAGTACAGGATGGGCAGCGCCGTGCTGGCCTGCACGGCCTTGGAGATGGGGATGTGGCGGGTCGCCGCGTCGCCGAAGGTTACGACGTCCGACGTGTCCAGGTTGACGGCGACCACGCGCAGGCTGGCCTTCAGGTCGCGGAAGTCGTTCGTCCGACCGTCGACCTGAAACGCATCGGCCAGGTAGCGCTCGATGTGGGCATTGTCGAAGATGCCGACCGGCACCGCCGAGCCCAGACTCATCAGCGTCCCGAAGATGGAGAGATCGAGCGGATCCTTCAGGTAGTTCATCACCGCCCGGCGGGCCGCCCCCGGCAGCTTGGTGAGGCGGCGGGCGTACTCCTGGATCGCGGGTGTGAAGAGCACGTCCGGGTCGATGTTGAGCAGTGGATCGGCCCGGGAGAGCAGCGCGTCGCTGAGAGTGCGCGCCGTGACGCCGTTGGCCAGCACCGTGGCGACGAGCGCGCCCGAGCTGACGCCGACGTAGATGTCGGCATTCGTGAAGTCGAGCCCGTCGATGGCGTCTTCCAGGGCACACAGCGCGCCGATTTCGTAAATCGCTCCCTCGACGACCCCGCCCGCACACGCGAGTCCGAGTTTCGTGTGTTGCGTCTTCTGTGGCATATACCCCCCTCACAGTTGATAGCACGGGTCACCCGGTGGCGAGCGATAAGGGGAACGTACGCATTTCCCGGTAGCGCTTCCAGTCCGGACCGCCGAACTAACGGACTCTTTGGATTCGGGATCCCCGCGCGTCCGGCACGCGCCCCAGCCAAAACGACCAAGGGGGAAGCCCTCGCTGTGAGCGCCTCCCCCCTGGTCACCTTCACCCACGCTCCCTACCCAGGAGATGGGATGTCGCTATGGTCGCTGCGCCCGGATGCGCCGGGCGGCGATGCGATCGTTCAGGCATCGTAGGAGTTCGTGTCCTGAATCGTGCCATCCTTCTTGTGGATGACCAGCGTGCTCGGGACCTGCTCCTTGGCGAGCTCCCGGGCCGCGTCGACCGCGTCGCTCTTGGTGTCGTGCAGGCTGGTGGCGCGGGCGGCGCCTTCCTTGGTGATGGCCCAGCCCTCTTCGCGCGGGACCACGTGGTAGGTCGTCCGCTCGGCCGTCACGGCCTCGCCGTTCTTGTCGAGCACCTTGACCAGCGCGTCGACCTTGGCGGAGAGGGCATTGACCTTGCCGCTCAGCTCCTTGACTTCGGCCCGCGTGGGCACGCCGAAGCGCTCCAGCACGTTTTCGAAGATGTTTTCGAGCTGCTGCGTGTACTTCTGCGTGTACTTCTTCTGCGTGTCGCTCACTTCACCCACCGTATCGTCGATGCGCTTGAGGCCTTCCTCCTCCATCTCGCGTCCGCGCTTGACGAGGTCGTCGAAGAGGGACACGCTGTCGTCGCCCAGCTTCTTGCCGCGTTCGAGCACGGTGTTGTAGAGCTTGGAGCTCTCTTCCTCGGCCATCACGAGGGCGCCGAGGCCGGCCAGCCATACGTCGCGGCCGCGTTCGCTCAGCTCCTCGGTGAGGGCGCCGAGCCGGATCATGTCGGTGTTCTTTTTGGTCTTGGTCGCCATGGGGGTTACCTCCCTGCGGTTGTATGAATAGTCGTCGGTTGCGTGGTGTTAGCGGGCGTCGTTCGTCGCGCCCGATTGTTTTTTCTGCTCCAGGTCGCTGAGCAAATCGTTGAGCACGCCTTCCAGATGGTTGACCTGGTCGCGCAGCTCGCGCAGTTCGCTGCGGCGCTGCGATTCGGGCACGAGCTGGTTGAGCCGCCCGACGGAGCTCTGGACGAGGTCGTCCATGCCGTGCCGGAGGCGCTCCAGGCTGGTGTCCACCACCTCGCCGCTGCGCCGGAGCAGATCGTGCAGGAGATCGGTCGGCAGGACGTGCTTGCCCTGCTTGCCTTCCTCCAGGATGATCTGCGTGAGCGTCTGCGCCGTCAGGTCGTCGCCCGTCACGTTGTCGATTACCTCCACCGTCTCGCCCTGGCGGACCAGGTCGGCGATGTCGCTCAGGGACACGTAGGCGCTGGCCTCGGTGTCGTAGAGCTTGCGGTTTTCGTAGCGTTTGATCAGGCGAGCCATTGTCGGGCGCGGGGTTGATTGCGTGTTCTGATGGTAATATAACGCGCCGCGTCAAATGTTTCCCGCTTTTCTTGACGCACTGTGTTAAGAAATGATGATCTCGGGGATTATGGCTGTTTTCAGTGTTTTCTGCGATGATGCGGTGCGTTACTGGTTGGTATGGGAGGATGGGGGGTTAGGGCGATCATTACATATGACCATCATGTTGTTATTTCCATAAAAGACCTCTATTGTGGTTATCGTAATATTTGCTATTCATGCTCAATTGGTCCGCATGTCACTAGGAATAGCGATTAAAGGCCCAGAAGGTGTTGTTCTAGCAGCAGATAGCCGGGTTACCCTCTCTGCTAGACAATCACAGCCAGACGGCTCTATACTCGTCAGAGAGTTCGACTTTGATAATTCGCAGAAGGTGCTCAAATTTTCGAATGCGGATCACGGATTCGTAGGCGCGGTGACGTACGGTGCTGCGATTATACCAAACACTCTCCGTACTGCGCACAGCTACTTTCCTGAAATAGAGCATGAACTTGCAGATCGTGCTAGACTGACTGTCGCCGAATATGCTCAGGTAATTAGTAATTTCTACTTGGATCTTTGGGAAGAACATGCTCCTGAGGATCACAAAGGCTCCGACATGTTTTTCATCGTCGGAGGATACGATGAAGGCGCACCCTACGGAAGCGTCTTCCTTTTTTCGATTCCCGGATCTCCAGATCCGCAACCGCGGAACGTTGATGACTTTGGAATGACTTGGGGTGGGCAACTGAAGATTGCCTCTCGTCTAATCAATGGTGTTGACCCTGAGGTGATACCTTGGTTAGTAAAACGTTTTGATGTCAACGACGAGGATGTCGAGCAATTAGTCGGGGACTTAAAGCGCGCATTCGAATACAGAATACCATATCCAGTACTTCCACTACAGGACTGCGTGGACCTGGCGATACTTCTGATACGTACCACAGAGGGTATTCAATCAAGAGCCGCTGTGACCCGAGGAGTCGGTGGCATGGTCGATGTAGCAACAATAACTCGTACTGCTCCTCTCCAATTCGTTCAGAAGAAGAGCATAAGTGGCGAGCGAGGCTGATAATCAATTAAAGGTGGGCTCAATGTTCATTCACACAGACACATCCACTGCTTCAGACGAGCTATTCGGGCTTCGCCCTACAAATTTTGTCGATATCACAATTGTACCTCGAAGTTCGAGTGACGAAGTGATTGAGGTTGAACCTCCTAATTTACCACAGGAGGGGTTGACGAGCGCTGATGAGGATGAAGTGCAGATGGACCTCGAAGGGAGTGTAGAGCTGACGGAGGGTTCTCTCCGCGCCCTAAGGCAGCTTAAGGAGGGCGACCTCGTCACCTACAATAGCTATGAAGACTTCGAGCGCTACGTGCGAACGCGGTAAATGCTCGCCATACGCACGACAGATGAGTTCGATAAGGATCTGGTGCGTGCAAAGCGGGAATTAGGCCTGGATGTGGACGAGTTGCTCGCCATCGTGAGGCTTCTCAGCTCTGGAAACGTGTCTGAAGAAGTATTATCAGCCTACAAGGATCACCCCCTCCGAGGCCGCTGGGCAGATTGTCAGGATCTGCACGTAGACGACGATCTCATTCTCGTCTACAAGATAGATGACAATGCACTAAATCTTGTTCGACTAGCTACTCATGCCCAGCTCGAGAAGTGGAATTACTGATCCGCTTTCAGTGATGGCGAGACCAAGAGCCACGTAATCATCATAGGCTCGTTAGGCCAGCTGCGTCTGCACATTCTGCCCGTCCCTTCACTATCCGAATCAAACTTGTCGTCTCGATCGGATCGTGTTGCTTGGCACCATCTGCCAAGCTGGATTAGAGCGAACTACATCGTTCGGTGCGATATCATATATTGTATCTACTGAATAGTAACCCTTTTACTAGCCATCCAGATGCAGCATGGACTTTCTCGACAAAATGCTCGCTCTTTCGTCTAAGGTTGAAAACAATCTAGACCACATCGAAACGGAAGAAGCGACCAAGAATGCCTTCGTCATGCCTTTCGTGGCAACCCTGGGATACGACGTCTTCGATCCTCACGAAGTTGTTCCAGAATACACCGCCGACTTCGGCACCAAGAAAGGCGAGAAAGTCGACTATGCCATTCTTCGGGACGGACAGCCCATCATGCTCTTCGAATGCAAACCATCTCACACTGATCTGGATGAGGTCCACGCGAGTCAGCTCTATCGCTATTTCTCCGTTACGGATGCCCGAATCGGCGTGTTAACCAACGGAGTCCAGTACCGCTTCTTTTCTGACATAGAAGAGGCCAACAAGATGGACAGCCGCCCCTTTCTTGAGGTCAATATGCTGGACATCCATGAACCACTCATCGCTGAACTGAAAAAGTTATCAAAGTCCAGCTTTGATCTGGACGAGATGATTGAGGCTGCTGGGGAATTGAAGTATACTCGCGCCTTGAAGCAATACATCGGCCAGCAATTGTCTGATCCTTCAGAAGACTTTGTGCGCTTTATGACGAAGCAGGTGTACAGTGGGCTCGTCACACAGAAAGTGCGGGATCAGTTCAAACCGATCATCAAACGGGCTCTGTCTCAGTTTATCAGTGAGCGTATCAGCGAACGACTGCAATCAGCCATCGCACGCGAAGAAGAACTTTCTGGCGGTCCCGTCACAGCCCCGGAACCTACTGACGAACCAGATCTGGAGGAGGGCGTCGTTCACATGGATGAAGAACGAGGTGTCGTCACGACAGAAGAAGAGATGGATGCCTTTCGTATCGTCAAGGCGATTGTAAGCCAGGTGGTTGACCCGTCACGTGTGGCTCCACGTGACGTGAAGACGTACTTCGGCGTGCTCCTCGACGACAACAATCGCAAGCCAATTTGCCGCCTTCATTTCAATACGGAGCAGAAATACATCGGCCTGTTCGACGATGAGAAGAATGAAGAGCGCGTACCGATTGACAGCATTGAGGATATCTATCGACATGCTGACCAACTGAAAGAGGCAGCTCTGAGCTACGAGTCCGACTGATACGCACTCCCCCACTCCCTAACTCCCACCCTCCCAAACCCACCATAACGAAGGCATTACACCCAGCGGGCAACACCAACGGCGGGCGTCGGTGCGAACACCCAGCCCTTTCGGGCCCACATTCGCAGAGACCACGCAGTACCGACACCGATAGATTGATGGCTACCCCACTCGACGGACGCACCATCGCCATGCTGGCCACCGACGGGGTCGAGCAGGTCGAGCTGACCTCCCCGCGCGAGGCCCTGGAAGATGCGGGCGCCACGGTCCACCTCATCGCCCCGCACGACGGCACCATCCGCGGCTGGAACCACACGGACTGGGGCGACACGTTCGACGTGGACGTGCCCCTGCCCAAGGCCCGCCCGGAGGATTACGACGCGCTCGTGCTGCCCGGCGGTGTGCTCAACCCGGACCAGCTCCGCATCAACGACGACGCCGTGGCCTTCGCCCGGTCGTTCTTCGAGGCCGACAAGCCCGTCGCCGCCATCTGC
>JAAAOL010000212.1 GCA_009908885.1 Bacteroidota bacterium
GATCCGAGAGAGCGGCCTGCCCTCGTGCTACATCCGCCCGGTCATCTTCCGGGGCACGGGCTCGATGGGCGTCAACCCGCTGGGCAACAAGGTAGAGACCTTCATCGCCGTCTGGAAGTGGGGCGCGTACCTGGGCGAGGAAGCGCTGGAGCAGGGCGTGGACGTCCAGGTGGCCTCGTGGAGCCGCATGGCCCCGAACACGCACCCGGCGATGGCCAAGGCGGGCGGCAACTACCTGAATGCCTCGCTGGTCAAGATGGACGCCGTGATGAACGGCTACGTCGAAGGCATCATGCTCTCGACGGACGGCTACCTGGCCGAGGGGAGCGGCGAAAACCTGTTCATCGTGCGCGACGGCAAGATCTACACGGCGCCGGTGGGCCTGTCCATCCTGCCCGGCATCACGCGCGATGCCGTCATCCAGCTCGCGCGCGACCGGGGCTACTCGGTCGAGGAGAAATCCATCCCGCGCGAAGCGCTCTACATCGCCGATGAGCTGTTCTTCACGGGCACCGCGGCTGAGATCACGCCGATCCGGTCGGTCGACAAGTACCAGGTCGGCTCGGGCTCGCGCGGCCCAATCACGGCGGAGCTGCAGGAGGCGTTCTTCGACGTCGTGCAGCGCGGGCGCGACCCGTACGGCTGGCTCACGCCGGTGGACCTGCCGGTGGAGGAGATGGCCTAGCGCCTCGTCTCTCGCGATTCCACAATTCTAGAAGAACGGGCGGCTCGCTGTCACGGCGGGCCGCCCTTTTTGCATGGTACTACTGATATCGGCTCTATGACATAGTGGTGCATGCTTCCTTGTGTCATGCCGGCCTTGGTCCGGCATCTCACGGTCTGGCATAACGCCAACCTGAGAGATCCCGGCGCGGGGGCCGGGATGACATGCACCATGAAGTTGCAGAGATCATATGATTCAGAATGTTGCTGTCCGGATCCTGGTGTCGCACGACGTGGTCCGTGATGGGCACGGGGACTCACTCCAGCAGCGCATGTTCACGCATCACGAAATACGCATCACCTTCTCAGCGACACGGACCTCGCCAGGCGAAAACGGCATTACGGGACGCGCTGCCCCTCGGACGTGGAGAGCCCGTTGCGCAGCAGGCGCGTAAGGAGCTGGTCCGAGCCGCTGCCGGCGAAGAGCAGGTCCGGCGCGCCGTCGCCGTCGACGTCGGCCCACGTCACGAGGGCCTCACCGGCGGCGGGCAGCGTCGAGGCGCGGAGGTCGACGAAGGCGCCGCCGTCGTTGCGGTAGACGCGGCTCCCCTCGGCGGAGGCGACGGCCAGGTCCGGGTCGCCATCGCCGTCGGCATCGCCCCAGGCGAGCGCGTTGCCGCCAGCGAGGTCCGCCTCGACGCGGGTGAAGCCACCTCCTTCTCCGAGATCGTTGCGGTAGAGGGCCGTCTGTCGCGTGCCGTTGTCTGTCCCATCCCGGCCCGTCACCGCGATGTCGAGGTCGCCATCGCCGTCCCAGTCGGCCCAGCGGGCTTCCCCGTCGACGATGCCGGTCAGGCCCGCCCCGATGTCGCTGAAGAAGCCGGCGTTGTTGCGATACACCCGCACGAGCAGGAAGCCCGAAAAGTTGCCTGCGAGCAGCAGTTCGGGTTCGCCGTCGCCGTTATAGTCGCCCCAGGCCACCGAGCCGCTCGACACACCCGGCAGTTCGTTGCCGGTGTCGTCGGGGGTGAGGCGCGTGAAGGCCCCGCCACCGTCGTTGCGGTAGATCTGCGTCACCGTGTCGCTCGGCCCGTCGCCCGCGAGGACGAGGTCGAGGTCGCCATCCCCGTCGTAGTCTGCCCAGTCGGCATCGCCGTCGCGCACGCCGGTGAACCCGACGTCGAGCCCGACGAACGTGCCGCCGTCGTTGCGGTAGAGGCGCGTGAAGCGCGGGGGGGCGTCGCCGTCTGTCCGGCGTCCCGCGAGCAGCAGATCGGGGTCGCCGTCGCCGTCGTAGTCGCCCCAGGCCGCCGTACTACGCGCGAGGGCGGGCAGCTCCGCGCCGACATCCGTGAGCGTGCCGCCGTCATTGCGGTAGAGGCGCGTGAGGCCCTGCGAGTCGTCCGAGGGCTCGGTCGCGCCCGTCAGCACGAGGTCCAGGTCGCCGTCGCCGTCGTAGTCCGCCCAGTCGGCATCGCCGCGATACAGGGCGGGTAGGCCCGCATCGACCGGGACGAAGAGCGCGCGCGGCGTGGCCGTGGCGGCGTCCGTCAGGGCGCTCTCGTTGCCCGTCGCGTCGAGGGCGGAGAGGCGGTAGTAGTAGGTCGTGCCGTTGGTCACCGTCGTGTCCGTGAACGCGAGGCGGTCGGCCAGGAGGGTCACGAGCGGCTCGACGGCGTCCGGTGTGGGGCCGCGGTAGAGGCGGTAGCGGGCCAGGTCGTCCTCCGTGTTGGCGCTCCACGCGAGATCGACGCGCGCATCCGATGCCTCCGCCGCGAAGCCCGAGGGCGGGGCGGGCGGCGTCGTATCGTCCGGATCGCCCGTGACGAGTTGTTCTTCGGCGAAGGCCGACGCCTGCTGGCTCCCATCGAGCGCCTGCACGCTCCAGTAGTAGGTGCCTTCCGGAAGCCCACGGACGGCCCACGACAGGTTGTGCCCGGCGTTGCCGCGCCCGGGCACGAGGCGCCGCCCGGACGGCAGCGCCATCGCCGGGACGACGTCATTGGCCCCGGGCAGCGACCCGACGCGCAGGTTATAGGTCAGCCCCGGCGTGGGCGTGCGGTCGTCGGAGGACGCGTCCCAGGAGAAGATGACGGTCGTGCCTTCGCGGCGCGCCTCCAGCCCCGTCGGGACGGACGGCGGGGCGTTGGCAGGATTGATCTCGTTGCGCAGCTCCTCGGTGAGCG
>JAAAOL010000546.1 GCA_009908885.1 Bacteroidota bacterium
ATTAAGCCTTGCGCCCCGGCTTCATTCAGCACACCGAGCGTCCCGGTGACGTGTAGCCCGCGCTGACTCGCAACCGTGCGGGCTGCTTGTTCATCGAGAATGATCAGATCGGCTTCAAACTTCTCAGCTAGCAGGATGGCCTCACGTTCGCCTCGATGCAGTGCGTTGAGTGCTGTATCACTGCCTGCCTCGATATGCTCGGCGTGCAGCCAGTCAGGGGGTTGCGCGATCCACGTTCGTACAGGGTCTGGTGTGTCGGGATCGGAAAGCTCGTCGCGGACGGCCGACGGAATGGAGAGGGTACCGAAGAGTTGGGGAAGGAGATCGACGGCGCCAATCAGCACCAGGTAGTTGAGCGGTGACGTGTTAGAGACGACCATCATTGCCCGGTCACATTCCGGATCGTCTCCATATCTCGGGTCAGGTCGTCCTCGGTGTAGTGGAGGTACGCCTGCTTCTCACGAAGAAACGCCTCCGTCTCCCAGCGAGAGCTATGCCCGAGCAGACGACCGACTTCGGCCGCTGAGAGCACTTCGTCACGGTATGCTTCGACGGCCAGGGCTTCGAGGGCGCGGCGAGAGAGATTGCCCCAATTGGCTTGCAGCCGGCTCATCAGGTCTTCTGGAACATGGATAGAAATCGTCATAGCTGTACGCTGCATTCAGCAGATCGACTACCCTTCAAACGCAGCCCTTGATCATTTTCTCCCGAGCTATTTCCAAAGTAGGTACCGATCACTTTCGTCGTTGCATTCATGACTTGCGCGTATTCCTCGTATATTGTCTCAATTAGTGATGTTTGCTCGCCTGGCAAAGCAATCCGTAATGCGCGCGCTGAATTACCTAACCCGATACCAGCGATCCACGTGAAGTCCACTGATTCCTTCGAGTCCCGTCTCGACCTGTCCGACTTGCGCGCCGACGCCGACCGCGTGCGGCAGCAGGTGCATCAGATCATCGTCGGCCAGGAGCGCACGCTCGACCTGTTGCTGACGGCGCTGCTCGCCAACGGGCACGTGCTCATCGAGGGCGTGCCGGGCGTCGCGAAGACGCTCATGGCCAAGCTGCTGGCCCGCACCGTCTCGGCAGAGTTCAAGCGCATTCAGTTTACGCCCGATCTGATGCCGAGCGACATCCTCGGCACGTCGGTCTTCAACCCGAAGACGACGACGTTCGAGTTCAAGCGCGGTCCCGTCTTCGCCAACCTGATCTTGATCGACGAGGTGAATCGGGCGCCGGCCAAGACGCAGGCGGCCCTGTTCGAGGTGATGGAGGAGCGGCAGGTGACGGCGGACGGCACGACCTACCCGATGGCCGCGCCGTTTCTGGTCTTCGCCACGCAGAATCCACTGGAACACGAGGGCACGTACCGCCTGCCTGAGGCCCAGCTGGACCGGTTCCTGTTCAAAGTAGACGTCGGCTATCCATCGCTGGAGGAGGAGGTCGATATTCTGGCCGGGCACCACGCCGGACGCGACCCGCAGCACCTGGACCTCGTGGAGCCCGTGCTCCCTGCTGAGGCGCTGGTGCGGTACCAGCAGCAGGTGCGGCAGGTCCACATCGAGCCGCCGGTGCTGCGCTACGTGGCCGAGGTGACGACGCAGACCCGCAACCACCAGGATCTCACGCTGGGCGCGTCACCCCGTGCCTCCGTCGCCCTGATGCAGGCGGCGAAGGCCTGGGCGGCGATGCAGGGGCGCGCCTTCGTGACGCCGGAGGACGTGCAGGCCGTGGCCGCGACGGTGCTGCGGCATCGGCTCATCCTGACGCCGGAGCAGGAGATGGAAGGCCGCCGCCCGGACGACGTTATCCAACGCGTGCTGGAGCGGATCGAGGTGCCGCGCTAAAGGCCTTGATAGGGCAGGAGGCAATAACCGGGTGCCGTTGAGCGTTTTGTGAAGGACCGGTCAATTCAACGCGCCACTCCGCTTCCAGTCACTCGCTCCCCAGACCCATGACGTTTCTCAAGCGCACGTCCTCGCTGTACGTTTCCGTTCTCACGCTCCTCGTATTGGCCGCGGCCCTCTGGTCCGGCACGCAAGCGGAGAACGATGTCCCGGCTGATAGGACTACGGGCACCCTGACGGGCACCGTCACGGATGCCACGACGGGGGACGTGATCCCGGGGGCTGCGGTGCTGATCTACGACATCGGGTACAACGACTTGACCGACGACGAGGGCGCGTTCCGCATTCGCAACGTGCCGGCCGGCACCTACACCGTGAAGGTGACAGCCTACCGGTATCAGCCGGCGACGAGGCGGTCGGTGCAGATCACGGCGGGCAAGACTACGACCCTGTCCATCAGCCTGTCGCCCACCTCGCCCGGACCCGTCGTGGAGGGTGAAGTCAGGCTGGGAGAAACGCGAAATTCCGTGAAGTCCTCCAGGGACCTTTCCGGGAGCCATGTCCTGGCCTCGCCCGCCGCCTCCCGTCAGATGGCGCCGCAGGGCAACTGGCAACGACAGCTTCCGCCGGGCTACAACACCGAGGACTACGACGCCATCGAGGAGAACACCTTCCGCGCCGCCCGCGCCCATCCGCTCTCGACCTTTTCCATCGACGTAGACGCGGCCTCGTATACCAACATCCGGCGCTTCATTCAGGGCCAGCAGCAGACGCCGCCCAAGGATGCGGTCCGCATCGAGGAGATGGTCAACTACTTCGTCTACGACTATCCGGAGCCTGACGGGGATGATCCGTTCGCCGTCTACACCGAAGTGGGGCCGACGCCGTGGAACAGCGCGCATCAGCTCGTCCACATCGGGTTGCAGGGGGAGCGCCTGCCCGAGTCGGAGCGACCGGCGAGCAACCTGGTCTTTCTGCTCGACGTGTCCGGGTCGATGGACA
>JAAAOL010000306.1 GCA_009908885.1 Bacteroidota bacterium
TCAGCAGGCCGAGCTGCACGTCGTCACGAGCGGCGAGCCGCGAGAGCAGTCCTTCGACGCCGGGCATGAGGGTGACGCGTTCGGGCGAGAGCAGGCGACGCGACATCTGGATATAGGCCGACTGCGCCTGCTCGACCAGGTCGCCGATGGCCTCGGCGCGAAGCTGGTTCCGTTCCAGGATTTCGCGGAGGATCTGCGGATCGGTTTTGCCGGAAAAGGGAATGCCGTCCGTCGTGATGGGATGCCCGCTGAGATCGGAGAGCACGGTTTCGATGGAGCGGCGACCGACGCCGTGGGTCCGCAGCAGCGTGCCGTCGATATCGAACAGAAGCAACTTCATGCGGTGGAGAACGAAGGTCAGGCGACGGCAACGCGGGTTCCGTGAACAGACGGACCGGATAAACGCATCGGGCGTACAGTTGATCGCCGGTCGACGCGCCATTCGCTTCCGACGTCGCGCTCGTGACCGGTTCTTCACTCGACCATCATCGTAGTCAATATCACCGCTCATGCCGACGACCGACGCGGCCACGGAGCCCAAGTGCCTCTACCTCATCGACGCGATGGCGCTGGCGTACCGGGCCCACTACATCTTCATCAGCCGCCCGCTCATCAACTCGAAGGGCCAGAACACCTCTGCCTCCTACGGCTTCACCAACACGCTGCTCAAGCTGATCGAAGAGCACGGGATGGATCACCTCGTCGTCGTCTTCGACGCCGTGGGCGAGGGCGGGACGTTCCGCGATGACTTGTACGAGGACTACAAGGCGCACCGCGATCCGCCGCCGGACGAACTGCTGGAAAACCTGCCGTACATCAAGGGGATCGTCGAAGCGCTGGACATTCCCGTGTTCGAGGTCGAAGGCGTGGAGGCCGACGACGTGATCGGCACGCTGGCGACCGACGCCGCCGAGGACGGGGCCGACGTGGTGATCGTCTCGCCGGACAAGGACTTTCAGCAACTCCTCAGCGACCGCATCACGATCCAGAAGCCGTCACGGCGGGGCGAAGCGTTCGACCCGATCACGGCCGAGACCTTCATGGACGACTACGGCTTTCCGCCGCACCGTTTCGTGGACCTGCTGGCGCTCTGGGGCGACTCGTCGGACAACGTGCCGGGGGTGCCGTCCATCGGCGAGAAGACGGGCACCGGCTACCTGCAAGAGTACGACGGGCTCGAAGACCTGATCGCGCATGCCGACGAGGTGGGCGGCAAGCGCGGGCAGAACCTGAAGGAGTTCGCCGATCAGGCCCGCCTCAGCAAGCGGCTCGTCACCATCAAGACGGACGTGCCGGACGTGGAGCTGGACTGGAGCCTGTTCAAGCGCACCCAGCCCGACGGCGCCGCGCTGGCCGACCTGTTCCGCGAACTGGAGTTCCAGAGCCTGCTGGAACGCGCCGAGAAAGACGGGCTCTTCGGCAACGGCAAGGTCGAAGCGCCTGCGGAGGAGACAGACCCCGCGCTGGAGTTCGACTTCGGGCCGTACGAAGAGGTGCTGGAGTACGACGAGGCCGCCGTCGACTACGGCATCGTCCGCACGGTGGATGACCTGGAGGCGCTGGTCGAGCAGTTGAAAGACGAAGACGTCCTGGCGTTCGACACCGAAACGTCCTCCACGGATCAGATGATCGCCGCGCTGGTGGGCGTATCGCTCTCGTGGGCGCCCCACACGGCCCGCTACATCCCCACGCCGCTCCCCGACGGCACCTCGATGGAAGCGGTCCTCGGCCATCTGGCGTCGCTGCTCCAGAGCGATGCGCTCAAGGTGGGGCAGAACCTGAAGTACGACATCGTCATCCTGGCGCGGCACGGGCTGCAGGTCACCGGCCCGCTGTTCGACACGATGGTGGCGCACTACCTGCTGGCGCCGGAGGAGAGCCACGACCTCGACTCCATCGCGCGCAAGTACCTCAGCTACCGCATGGTGCCCATCGAGACCCTGATCGGCGAGGGCAAGAATCAGATCACGATGCAGGACGTGCCCATCGACGAGGTGGGCCCGTACGCCTGCGAGGATGCCGACATCACCCTCCGCCTGGCGGACGTGCTGGAGGACGAGTTGGACGAAGAGGGCCTTACGGAGATCGCCACCACGATGGAGTTTCCGCTGATCTACGTCCTGGCGGACATGGAGCAGACGGGCATCCGCGTGGACCGCGACGTGCTTCTCGAAATTTCGGAAGAGCTGCAGGCCAAGCTGGACGCGCTGGAGGCCGAGATCTTCGAACTGGCCGGCGAGACGTTCAACATCAACTCGACCCAGCAGCTGGGCGCGATTCTGTTCGAGAAGCTAGAACTGCCCGTCATCTCCAAGACGAGCACCGGACGACCCTCGACCAAAGAGAGCGTCCTCCAGGAACTCTCCACCGAGCACGATCTGCCCGGCCTCGTCCTCGACTGGCGCAAGATCTACAAGCTGAAGGGCACCTACGTGGACAGCCTGCCCGAGCTGATCCATCCCGAGACGGGCCGCATCCACACCAGCTTCAACCAGACGATTACGGCCACGGGGCGGCTCTCGTCCTCCAACCCGAACCTG
This sequence comes from Bacteroidota bacterium, assembly GCA_009908885.1. GTDB lineage: Bacteria > Bacteroidota > Rhodothermia > Rhodothermales > JAAAOL01 > JAAAOL01. The sequence goes on from JAAAOL010000306.1 coordinate 2,541, forward strand.
CAAAACATTCCGGTGCGGACTGCCATGGGGCGCGAGATTCGCAAGGCGTTCGTCCCGCGCGACGGGTGGACGCTGCTGGCGGCGGACTATGAGCAGATCGAGCTGCGCATCCTGGCCTCGATGAGTGAGGACGACAACCTGAAGCAGGACTTCGCCGAGAGCAAAGACATCCACACGACGACGGCGGCGCGCGTCTTCAAGATCGATCCCGAGACCGTGACGCGGGGGCAGCGCGGCAAGGCTAAGGAGGTCAACTACGGCATCCCGTACGGCCTCTCCGCGTGGGGCCTCGCGCAGCGC
>JAAAOL010000413.1 GCA_009908885.1 Bacteroidota bacterium
AAGAGGCGCTCGGTGCGGTTCAGCGTGCGTTCGTGGCGAGCCATCGGGACGGGCGACGATGGATGGTCGAGACGGTGCGGGTCGGCGGTGTTTTCAACGATGAGGCGCGGGGTGGGTTCGATTCGCCGACCTGCAAAACGAGCGTATCAGCCCGTGGCGGACGTATCGCCGGAGCGCACCTCCACCAGGACTTTCTCGGCGAAGTAGGCGTCTCCGAAGACGGGCTCCAACGGGTGCTGCGTGACGGCCAGTGCGGGCTCTAGCGCCTTCAAATCGGCGATTTCAGCGCGCAGGTCGCCGCCTTTCAGGCACAGCAGGCCTGGCTGCCATGAAGCTCCCTCGCTCTTCGGAAGCTCACCCACCCGCACGCGCCGATGCCAGCGCCAGAGGTCAGAAAGCGGAGCTGTGGCCCGGGAGACCGAGTAGTGCGCCCGGCCCGGCCACTGCTCGGCCCGCCCGTGCCAGGGATGCAGATTGTCGAGGCCCAGGCGCCGCCCCATCGCCCGGACCGCGCGGATCTTCTTCCCCACGGCATCGACGGCGTGCACCTCGACCGCCGGAAAGCAGATGGCCAGCGGCAGCGCCGGGAGGCCGCCGCCCGTCCCCCAGTCGACCACCACGCTGCCCGCCGGAAACGGACGCGCGGCCAGCGCCAGGCAGTGCACGAGGTGGTGCGTCCACAGGTGCGCCTCGTCCTCCCGCGAGACGAGGTTGATCCGTCGGTTGAAATGCAGGAGCTGATCGCGCAGCGCGTGCAGTTGATCCGTCTGCGCGTCGGTTAGCGCATTCAGAGGAGAGCGCAGGACGTCGGGATCAGGAGACATATCGGGAGGAATGGATGCTTCGTTGGAAATCGGGACCCCGGCAGCCATTGCCGCTTTGCAATGACCCGGGAAATCTGTTAATTACGAATATAGCAGTGTGGTGCTGCCTCGGCTATGCCCGGTGAGGTCGGCCGGCCAGTTCCTCCACCTCGCGTACCGCCGCCACGCTCGGATCGTATGATGACGCCCTCCTCGTGGGACCGGGTCAACGCGCTCCTGGATGCGGTCCTGACGCTCCCCGCCCATCAGCGCGAGACCTATCTCCAGCGTGAATGCGCCGACGATCCCGCGCTCCGGCGTGAGGTCCGCTCGCTCCTGCGCGCCCACGACCAGGCGGACACCTTTCTCAGTACGCCCGCACACGAACTCCTTCCCCCCATGGCTGGGCCCGATTCATCGCACCAGGACGCGCACGTCGGCCAGGAGATCGACGGCTACCGCATCCTCGACGTCCTCGGACGCGGCGGCATGGGCGTGGTCTATAAGGTCAAAAACCTCACGCTGGATCGCGTCGAGGCGCTGAAGGTCATCGCCCCCTTCCTCGTGCGCGACGATCAGTTTCTGCGCCGCTTTCAGATCGAGGCGCGCGCGCTGGCCAAGATTCACCATACCAACATCGTGACGGTGCACACGCTCCGCGAGTCCGAGCTGGGGCACTACCTCACGATGGAGTACGTGGACGGCGACACGCTGGCCGACGTCCTGGAGGCGCAGGGCGCGCTCCCCTGGAAAACCGCGCTCCGGATCTACAATCAGCTGCTGGAGGCGTTCGATTACGCCCACGCGCGCGGGATCATCCACCGGGACATCAAGCCGCGCAACATCATGCTGACGGCGGATGAAACCGTCAAGGTGATGGACTTCGGGCTGGCGAAGTTCTACCTGAAGCAGGACGTGACGCAGACGGCAGGGGTTTCCGGGACGCTCTGTTACATGTCGCCGGAGCAGATTCGGGGGGCCAAGCTGGACCAGCGGAGCGACCTGTTTTCGCTCGGCCTGACGCTCTACGAGATGGTGTCCGGCCAGCTGCCGTTCGACCGGCACGACAGCCAGTTCGGCATCCAGCGGGCCATCGTCGAGGAGACGTTCGAGCCGCCGCACCAGCGGAATTCTGCCGTGCCCGAGCGGCTCTCGCAGATCATCATGCGGGCGCTGGAGAAAGACCCGGACCGCCGCTACCAGCGCGCGCGGGACATGCTGGACGACCTCCAGGCCTTCAGCGACGACACCGTGGACCAGCAGGACTGGCCGACGGTGACCGACATGGAGGCCCGGCAGGAACCGACCGCAGCCTGGACCCGCCTCCCCTGGCGGCGCGGGCTCGTGGGCCTGGCGCTGGCCGTAGTGCTGGTGGGCGGCGGCTACGCGTTCGGCCCGTCGCTCTGGTCGGCCGTCGGCGGCGGAACCGCCCCTCCGACCGACGAAATCGCCCAGAACGACGCCCGGACGGCATCGGATGACGCGACGCCGGACGACCTGTCGGACGCGCCGCTAGAATCGGCTCCCCAGGATGATGCGGAGGGCAACGTGGCTGAGCCTCAGGAGCAGGTGACCACGACGACCGACACGTCCACAGAAACCACGTCACAGCCCCGCGAGACGGCTATCCGGCCGTCTCCATCAACGCAAAGCGACGCCCCCGCAGCCGATCAAGCCCCACAGCCATCGCCCGAGACCAACACCGCCGCCGAAGAGACGGGCGCCGAGGAAACAGGAACGGAGGAGACCACCGCGCCGGAGGATGATGCGTCCCCGACGGAAACCGAAGAAGCGACGACCGATGCGCCGCCGGAGACGCCGCCCGCAGAAGAGCCCGTCGCTGAAAACGCGCCGTCCCCGGCAGAGCGCGCAACGGAGACCGCCCAGACGTGGCGCAGCCACCTCGAACGCGCCCTCCTACGCGACGAGTGGTCGGCCCTTCCCCCGCCCATCGTCGATTTCTACCGCGAGAAGCGCGATGACCTGTCGCGCAAGTTTCAGATCACCGACGCCGACGTCCTCATCGATGAAGGCCGC
>JAAAOL010000153.1 GCA_009908885.1 Bacteroidota bacterium
CCGACGCCGCGCTTGTCGTAGACGAGCGCCGCGATGCCGCGCTCGGCCAGCAGCTTGGCCCGGGGCAGCCGCCAGTTCCCCCGCGATCGCCCGCGACCGTGCACGAACACCACCGCCGGGTGCGGGCCGGGCGCATCCGGCAGGACGAGCGTGCCGGAGAGCGTCACGTCGCCGTGGTTGAACTGCACCGCCTCGGTGCGCACGGGCGGGGTGACGGGGCGCAGGTTGCGCTTCAGATGGATGCGCAGCGGCGGCTCGTGCCCGTCCACCACGCCGATCATCTCCTGAAACGTCGTGTCCAGGTGCATCGTCGCTTCGCCGTAGACGGTAGTGACGACGAAGCGCCCGTCCTCGTCGCGCGTGACGGGGCGCACGTAGGGACGGTAATACGTCCAGTCCGGAATCGTCATGGCCGCCCGCATCGTGTCATCCTCCGGGTAAAACTCGGCCTCCAGCACCTGCACCGACCCGTCGCGCACGAACGCGCCGAGCCAGTAGCCTTCGACGTCATCGCCGCCCGTGACCTGGGCGACGGCGCCGACCGGGACGCCCAGGCCCAGGCCACTCATAAATACGATGATGATCCAGCGGTGAATCGACATAAGGCAGGGGTGTCGGTGGAGCGTCGTGCTTCGGAGCGTGCAGGATAGCCGATCCCGGCCTCCGACGACAGTCGCGTGCGACGAGCGGAACGGCTGCGTCGGCCAACGGTACCGAGGAAGCGCTTAGCGCACACGACGCCCCGGAGCGGTGCTTAAAAACTTGTCGAAAAGGTGCTGTTCCTCTTCCCCCGCTGTATGCCCGTACGGCGATTCTCCCCGTCGTGCTCTACATTAGGCATTCCTGAGGTCGCCTCGTCTCGCAGGTGCCCCGCCCTTCGGCTGCTCTCTTTTGTCCGCACCCATCGATGGATTTTCCCCGTACCAGCGGCCTGCTGCTGCATATCACCTCGCTGCCCAGCGCGTACGGCATCGGCGACTTCGGCTCGCAGGCCTACGCGTTTGCTGACTTCCTCGCCTCTGCCCATCAGCGCCTCTGGCAAGTGCTGCCGATGGTGCCCGTCGGCTTCGGCAACTCACCCTATGCCAGCCCCTGCACGTTCGCGGGCAACCCGCTGCTCATCAGTCCTGACGTCCTGATCGAGGACGGCCTGCTGCACCCCGACGACCTCGGCGAGGTGCCCTCGTTCGACGACGACCACGTCGACTTCGAGCGGGCGGCGGCGTTCAAGCGGGGCGTGCTGGAACGCGCGTACGACCGCTTCGAGCGCGAGAGCGACGGCCAGACGCGCCGCGCCTTCGAGAACTACGTGGCCCAGCAGCGCGACTGGCTGGTGACCTATGCCCTCTTCAAGGCCCTCAAAGAAGCCCACGGCGAGGCGGCCTGGATGGACTGGCCCACCCCGCTCGCCCAACGCCAGCCCGAGGCGCTCGCCCAGGCCCGCCGCGACCATGCGCGCACCATCCGGATGCACATGTTCTGGCAGTACCTGTTCGACGACCAGTGGGATCGACTGCGGTCTTACTGCCACCGCCAGGGCATCCGCATCTTCGGCGACCTGCCGATCTACGTCGCCCAGGACAGCGCTGACGTGTGGGCGCAGCCGGAACTGTTCTACCTGGACGAGACCGGCCATCCGACCGTCGTCTCCGGCGTGCCGCCGGACTACTTCAGCGAGACCGGGCAGCGCTGGGGCAACCCGCTGTACCGGTGGGACGTGATGCAGGAGAATGACTTCGCCTGGTGGACGCGACGCCTGGAGCGCATCCTGAGCCGCATCGACATCGTCCGCCTGGACCACTTCCGCGCCTTCGAGGCCTACTGGGAAATCCCGGAGCACGAGGAGACGGCCATCAACGGGCGCTGGGTGCCCGGTCCCGGCGCGGCCCTGTTCGAAACCGTGCGAGACCGCCTCGGCGGCCTCCCCATCGTCGCCGAGGACCTGGGCGTCATCACCGACGACGTGCGCCAGCTGATGCAGCAGTTCGGCTTCCCGGGCATGGCGGTGCTCCAATTCGCCTTCAACAGCGGCACCAACTCCGGCTTCCTGCCGCACAACTACCAGCACAACCTCGTCGCCTACACCGGGACGCACGACAACGACACGATACAGGGCTGGTGGCACAACACCAACGGCTCGATCACCACGGAGTCGATGGAGCGCACGCGCGAGTACGCCCGTCTCTACCTGGACCTGGACGAGGAGCGCGAGCACGAGCTGCACTGGACCTGCCTGCGCACCCTGATGGCGTCGAGCGCGGGCATGGTGGTGACGCCGATTCAGGACCTGCTGGGCCTGGGAAGCGAGGCCCGCATGAACACGCCCGGCGCCAGCAACGGCAACTGGGGGTGGCGCCTCTGCCCCGACGCGCTGGACGAGGCCACGGAGCAGCGGTTGCGCGCCCTGACTCGCGCCTACGGCCGGTCGGAGGACACGAGCCTGCCGATCTAGCCCGCCGCCCCGCGACGCCCTCTTCGCCCACCCTCGCGCCTCCTGCCACGTCCGCCTCTGCCCCAGATGCCGCGTTTCACTCGGTCTCGGCACGGCGCGTTCGTCACGGATCGCGGCGTCCAGTTTCGCCTGTGGGCACCCCACGCCACGACCGTCACGCTGTCCCTGGAAGCACCTGACCGGGAGCTGCCCCTGACGCCCGGGGACGACGGCTGGTTCACGCGCCACGTCAATGGCCTGCAGGCCGGGGCGCGGTACCGCTATCGCCTCGACGGCGGCCCCCCACTGCCCGACCCGGCCTCACGCTATCAGCCGGACGGCGTCCACGGCCCCTCCGAAGTCATCGATCCGTCGGCGTATACGTGGCAGGACGACGGCTG
>JAAAOL010000190.1 GCA_009908885.1 Bacteroidota bacterium
GGGTCGAGGTCGAAGCATGTTTGAAGCGCCGTCGTTCTGAGGACAACCAGTAGCAGATCCCGTGGCACGCGTCCATTTTACCGAGCAGGCTCAGAGCGAGCTCGGTGCCATCATCGAGGATTACGAGCGTATCGGTGCGGACGACTTCGCAGAAGCGTTTGAAGAGAAGGTGATCGAGAAGATTCGCCCCCTTGAGCAGTTTCCACGAATGGGGCGCATCGTACGGGAGATCGGCGACGAGGCGATCCGCGATCTGCTCATGGCGCTCGTTGCTTCCGTTTGGTTCGTCAGAGGCGTCCACTTACAAGACCACGGTGCGCGTGGAGGAAGGTTACATTTTCGTGCCGCCCTCAGAGCAGCACGTCTCGCCCGGCACGTCTGCACTCGCACATAGATGTGGAAGGAGAACGGATGCGATTTGCCTACGTGAGCGAGCCGGGCGAAGAGCCACGGGAATGGGGGATGACGTTTTCGCCAATCAGTCCCCATTCTGCTGTCACTCCCTGTCCTGCTGGCTGGGTTGTGTTCTGGTACGTAGGGGGCTGGGGCAGTCGCGAAGGCATGCATCACAGCGGCAGACACCATAGCGGTAGAACCTAACCGTCTGGGATGCTCACGACACCGCCGGCTGGGGTTCGGTGGCCGCTCGGATCTGGTCTGCGATCCACTCGGCTTCCTGCTGAGTGCGGATTCCTCTGCCGAGGATGATGCGCTCAAAGTGCTCGTCCAGGTAGGCCCGCCGTTCCACCTGGCTGTCCAGGGGCTCCAGGTGGTCGAGGGGCTTCCCGGGTTTTATTTTGAACGCCTCGAGGCCACACCGGTAATCGCCGGACATACCATCGTTCGTCGTCGCCGTGAATCCGCCCGACTCCGGATAGGAAAAGACAAAGAGGTCCGACAGGTCGGAAGGCGCGTACGTTCTGTCGGTGTTGACATTGTTGATCGTCGTCGTGACCACGATCGCACCGTTCTCGGCTGTAATCGTCCGCCTCTCCGTCCCGATGAAGCGCGCGATGTGTAGTAGCAGGCCGCCTGGGCCAAGCAGGATGAGACTCTGGAAGAAGTACCCGGAGAACAATCCGTAGAGTCCCCCGGCGACCAAAATGAGGCCAAAGAGGCCCGCCGCCATCATGGGCAGCAACCGGCGACCGATGGCGAACGAAAACTCGACGCCGCCGGTGTCCGTCCGACGCATCTCGACGCCGCTACTGACGGGCTCTTCGATCTCGGCATCGATCTCGGCATCGTCATGGGCGCCGGGGACAACGTCCTGTCCGGCGAACGGGTCGGCCTCGCCGACGGGAATCTCGAACTGTACGCTGTAGTCGACGCCTGGCATGGCGGCTACGGCCGATAGATTCCACACGATCCGATCCTCGTCGTCCGGGGACGTGGAGGCCGGTAGATGAGGCGGAAGCGCGAACGAAACGGGGATCTCCAGCGTGCCCTCAACCCCCACACGGGCACGGACGGTTTTCTCCTTCATCCATTTCATGTCGTGGCCGTATGACTTCGTGCGATCTCCAGCACTTCGGGTGTAGAAGACATACCGTCGGTAACAGGCCAGGTGGACGTTAAACACGGCGGAGGGCTGGGAGCTGGCGTCCAGTTGGGTGTGCAAGACCGCATTGAGCGGCTGACCGACCCGCCCTGGTGTTGGCTCGAACGTCAGGCGGGTCGCGCCGTGACGGACGACCTTGATAGTCGGCCAGAACGTGGCGACGGCGATGGCGACACCAAGAACGGGAAAGACAACTACCAGCCAGGGGGTGCCGTGGACAGTGATGGCGCCCGTCAGGGTGGCGTAGGCGAGTGGCCATGCCGCCAGGTTCCAGACGATCGTGAACGCGAGAAGGAAGCGGTTCACCCGCGTATCCTCGGTATGGCCCTGCGCCGCCCCGGAATCGCTCCCAGGTGACCGATCCATCGTGCCGTGAACGCTCGCTCGTCGCTTGGTTCGAGGGCCTGCGATCCGGTAGAACGTGACGGAGATGGCCAGCGAGAGGGAGGCAAAGCCGCTCCCGATCCAGAATAGCGGATCGGTCAGGGCGCCGCGGACGCCTGCTTCCGCCACGCTCGGCCACGCGATGTAGCCGCCGAGACCGGTCAACAAGGCGCCGGACAGGAGGGCGATTATCCGGGGCGGGGCGAATCCTTCGTTTGGCTGCTCGTCACTATGCATGGGGAGATGACGTGGGAAGGTCGATACCTGTATACTCGCGCAGTATAGCGAACGAGCCAGACGGAATAAAGACGGGTCCCGTCGATTCAGGGTGCGAAAAGAAACGCCTTTCCGCGACAAGTCGGGGCACATTACGTCACGCTCGGCCGCACAGGAAGCTCTTCTTCGAAAGAGCAGATGACGATCGATGACAGGGGAGAAAACAAATAGTGCCCCCAATGGGTCAGATGATTTTTGCGATTCCAGGGGACGTACGAGGGAACACGACAGAACGGCCATTCGGACGAGTCGTGACGTCTACTCCATCGCCAGTTAACGTAGGGGCGCGTGCAGTTAACGTTAGCGGCGCGTGCGCAGGAGCGACGCCTGTGTGATGCGTCCACCCGCCGTTAGACGAATCGCACTGACATGGACAAAGCCGACGAGGCCCGATGATGATGGAGCACGTGCAGACATTCGGGATTCAATGGATGATCGCACCATGTTCACCCTGATGGTGGATTTGCACCGAGGCGGAACCCGGCAAGGACCGGGGAGCGATGAATCCACCCGGCGCGCGCTCGCCCTGACGCGGCTCGACCAGGCGGCCAACCTTCGGGTGGCTGATATTGGCTGTGGGACCGGCGCTTCATCCCTGGTGCTGGC
>JAAAOL010000456.1 GCA_009908885.1 Bacteroidota bacterium
GTTGGTGTATGGAGGGTTGAACGGTAGAAGGGGTGGAGGAGCGTCACGTCCATACGTCCACGCCGACACACGTCCAACCCCCAATCCGGCCTCGCGGGGCTACATCATACCACCATGCTTCAGCCAGATTTGGTATGAGACCATAGCCATCCCCTCGGCGGGGCGTCCCTACCTCAAAGGTCCGACGGAATTGAGAGACGACAACCGCTCTCCTCCGTCGGACCTTTCGCAACTTCGAAGTCGAAACGCTGTGCTCAGCCCTCCGGCAGCATCGTGCCATGTTCGAAATAGTGCCGCCTTTGGCCTCGCTCGGGCACACCAGCATCGAGAGGGAGGCGTTGCGCGGGAAGTCGCTCGCACCGCTATGTGTTTCGCTTCTGGTCGACCTTCTCAACCTGATCAAAGAGCTCTTCGAGCGTCTCATCCCCAAGAAAGCTCGTGCGCTCTGCGGTGTAATCCCCGTGCCCTGTCGTAAACTGACGCAAGAAGCGGAGAGCGCCGACGACGCCAAGCTCGCGGACGAGCGCAGCGCGCCCCGCCCGGTCGATCTCATGAAGTGGACGTAATTGCGTAGTCATGATTCCGAAACGGCTAGTGAAGGAGCGTCACTAATTCTAGCGGTGATACGACGCTCGTGCTGGTTGTGTCCGCAGCCTTTCCTTTTCGAAGCAGATGGTCGTCGGTCGTACAGAAGTAGTCGACGTCAGCTTCGACGGCAGAGGCAAGGTGCAGCGCGTCGAAGCGATCGATTCCCACCGTCTGGTATTGCCGCGCCCGTTCCAGGATCGCTGCCTCTGGAGAGACGAACGACCGAGCCAGCGTCAACACGTCGTTTACGTGGGCACGGCGGTCCGGATACGGACACCGTCGGTTTTCGACCACATGAACGCCCGAGGCGACGAGTTCCATCGCACCTTGCTCGCACAGGGCCAGTAGACCGAGAACGGCTTCCGCTTCTGCGCGCACGCGGAGCTGATTCTGATCGTCGAGCGGACGCTGAATGGCACAGATGTCGAGGTAAAGACGCATGGGGCAAAACTACGCACCCTGTTTGCGACATGGAAGCGCCTGGAAACCTGCTGTGATTTCCAAGACGGGATTCGAGGCTCAGCCCTCCGGCAGCATCGTGCCGTGTTCGAGCAGGTTGCGGTGCAGCTCGTAGCACGTGTGCAGGTCGTGCCGGATGTGGCCCATCGGCGCGTCCTCCACGTAGCGGTGCAGGTAGTCCCGGTACTTGGGGTGTGCGCAGTGGTCGATGATGCGGCGGGCGCGCTCCATCGGCCCGAGGCCGCGCAGGTCGGCCAGGCCCTGGTCGGTGGCGATGATCTGCACCGAGTGCTCGTTGTGATCCACGTGCGAGACCATCGGCACGACGGTCGAGATGGCGCCGCCCTTGGCCTGGCTCGGGCACACCAGCATCGAGAGGTAGGCGTTGCGCGTGAAATCGCCCGAGCCGCCGATGCCGTTCATCAGGCGCGTCCCGGTGACGTGGGTCGAGTTGACGTTGCCGTAGATATCGACCTCGATGGCGGTGTTGATGGAGATGACGCCGAGGCGGCGCACCACGCCGGGGTTGTTGGACAGTTCCTGCGGCCGCAGCACGATGCGCGAGGCGAAGAAGTCCATATTGTCATAGACCTCCTGCAGCTTCGGCTCGCTCAGCGTGAGGCTGCACGTGGAGGCCCCCAGCAGGCGCTCCTTCCGCATCAGATCCACGAGGGCATCCTGGTAGACTTCGGTGTACATGTAGAACGGCGGCACCTCGCTCTCGCCCAGCCCGGCCATCACGGCGTTCGCCACGTTGCCCACGCCCGCCTGCAGCGGCAGGAAGTCGGCCGGAATGCGGCCCGCCTTCTTCTCGTTCATCAGGAACTCGACCACGTGCCCGGCGATGCGCTCGCTCACCTCGTCCGGCGGCGAGAAGGGCGCCACGCCGTCTTCCGCGTCCGTCTCCACGATCCCGATGATCTTATCGGGATTGACGGAGGCAAAGGGGGTGCCCATCTTGGACAGCGGGTGATGAATCGGGATCGGGTTGCGCTGGGGCGGCGGAGGCAGCACGGCGATGTCGTGCATCTCCCACAGGCGCGTCGAGTGGTGGCGGTTGACCTCGACGATCACCTTGTCCGCATGGCGCAGGATGCTGGGCGTGACGCCGACCGACGTGGTCAGGTACACGCGCCCGTCGGTGGTCACATCGGTGGCCTCTACCACGGCCACGTCGATCTGCGGGATGAACCCGAACTCGATCATCTGCGGCACGTGCGAGAGGTGCATGTCCAGAAACTGCACCTGCTGGTTGTTGATGTCCTTCCGCATCTTGCGGGACGACTGGTAGGGCGCGCGCCACGAGACAGCATCGGCGTCGGCCAGGGCGTCGTCCAATTGGCTGGCCGTGGAAGCCCCCGTCAGCACGCTGATCTTGAACGGCTCGCCTGCCTCGTGCAGGGCGCGAGCGCGCTGGGCCAGCGCTTCGGGGACGGCCTTGGCACTGCCCGCCGGGGTGAAGCCGGAAAAGCCGACGGTGGCGCCGTGCGGGATCTGCGCAGCCGCCTCGTCGGGCGTCAGAACGGGAAAACTGGTCTTGTTAGGCATATCGATTACGCGTTGTTGTAGAGAATCAGGCTCACCCGAGCCAAACGCCCGGACGAGTACGCAACGAGCGATTCGTCAGGAGAAATACGAGAGCAACACGCCGGCAGCCACCGCCGAGCCGATGACGCCGGCCACGTTGGGGCCCATCGCGTGCATCAGCAGGAAATTCTGCGGGTCTTCCTCGCTGGCCACCTGCTGCACCACGCGCGCGGCCATCGGCACTGCCG
>JAAAOL010000347.1 GCA_009908885.1 Bacteroidota bacterium
GTTTTCAGCTATACGGTCATCGCCAAGCGAAAACGGTGTTACTCGCTCCCCATCAGGTCGAACGCGTACACGCTGCGGTAGGTGACGACGTACAGCATGCCGTCCTGGATCTCCAGGTACTCGTGGGCGGAATCGAGGTCGGCCTCTGCGGCGAGACGGCCCGTGCGCTGCTCGACGAGATACAGCGCGTCCGGTTCAGCCGTAAAGCCATATCCGGCCACGACGTACGGGTCGGCGAAGATGAAGATGTTGTTCGAGGTCAGCGGCGGCGTGCGCCAGAGGACCTCTTCGAACTCAGGATCGACGCGGACGAGGGAGGAGCATTGCCCGTCGGCTTCGTCCGCATAGGTAGCGCAGGCCTCGTTGAAGTAGAGCGCGCCGTCGTGCAGGCGGATGTCCTGGATCTCGACGAAGCGGTCCTGGGTGAGAAACTGGTTCAGGTCCAGCGTCCAGCGCTCCGTGCCGGTGGGGTCGTACAGGGCGGCCCGGTAGTTACACACCTCGCCGAGCCCGCCGCAGTTGCCTTTGTAGAAGGCGAGCCAGCCTGCCTCCGTCTCGTCCGCCAGAAAGAGGGGCACGTCCTCCCGCGTACGGGCGACGTACGACGGGGTGTCCGGCGGCACGTACCGGCGAAAGCGAAGGGCCGTGCTGCCCCCTTGTTTGTTGCGGCCCGTCAAGAAGTCGGGCAGCGACAAGTCCTCGCGGTTTTCGCGGTTGATGAGGTCGAGTGAGCCGGAGGCTTCCGGGGGCGCGGCGTCGGAGGCTACGGTATCGCGCGCCGTCTCGCGGGCGGGAACGGGAGGCTCGGGCATGCGCTCCGCGGTATCGGGAATCGCGGGCTCGACGGGAGGCGCAGTGACGGGCTCAGCAGAAGTCGTGTCAGGCGGAGGCTGCGCTGCCGAGGTGGTGTCGGGCGGTGCTGGTTCACGCTCAGGAAAGCGAATCGGCGGTTTGGACGTATCGGGGCGTGGCGGAGGCGTGGCGTCCTCGGCCCTCTGGCGCACAGCCGCCGTGTCCGGTGGAGGGGATGGCGGCTGCGGTGTCTCGTTTGGCGCTTGGGAGACGGTGTCCACACTGTCGTCGACCACCACCGCCAGGGTTACGGTGTCGGGGTCAGCAGGGGGCTGATCCAGCGAGTCCGGGACGCGCAGGGGGGGCGATTCGTCGCGTCGCGTCGTGTCCGATTGCGGCGTCGCGGCGGTGCGGGCCGAGGGCGGCGTGCCGTTCGTCCACGTGTAGTCGGGGCGGCTGACTTCTGTCTCTTCCAACAGCTTGCACGCAGAGAGCAGGAGCGCGACGCTGACCAGAACAAGGATCGGGTGCGGGCGCATGATCGGACCGAGTAGCGTACGTCCGGGAGGATTCGTCGGCTGCTTCAACCCGCGATGGGGCGTTCAGGTCCGGGTCAGAGCGGATCCAGGAGGAGCTGCGCCGTGACGCCGTCGCACACGTGTTTTCCTTCGTCGGTGAGGCGCACGCGGCTGTTGCGGAACGTGATGAGGCCGCGCCGCTCCAGCTCGGCCAGCGCATCGACCTTCTCGACCAGCAAGTCCGCGCCGTAGCGTTCGTCCAGCGTATCCAGGTCGATTCCGTCTGCCGTGCGCAGGCGCAGCATGATGTACTCGTCGGCCAGCAGGTCGTAGGAGAGCGGCTCGCGGTGGTCGAGCGGGACCTGGTGCTGCTGCAGAAGCGCCTCGTAGTGCTTCAGGTTGCGCACGTTGGACCACCGCACGGCCAGCGGCGAGGGCAGCGACTTCCACCAGAAGGAATGCGCCGACGGGCCGAAGCCGATGTAGTTGGCGTGCTCCCAGTACCGCTGGTTGTGCAGCGCGCGCCGGTCCGGCTGGGCGAAGCTGGAGATCTCGTAATGCTCGTAGCCGTGCTCGCGCAGATAGTCCATCGTAAACTGATAGCGCTCCGCCATCTCTTCGTCGTCCGCCGGGCTGACGAGGCCGCGTCGCACCTGCTTGCCGAGGACCGTCTTTTCCTCGATGGTGAGTCCGTACGTAGACAGGTGCGGCACGTCCAGCGCCACCGCCCGCTCCAGGTTGGCGGCCCAGCGGTCCGCGGGTTGCTCGGGCAGGCCGAAGATCAGATCCACCGTGAACCGCTCGAAGCCCGCCTCGCGCACCAGCGGCACGATGGCGTCGGCCTCGTCGGCGGTGTGGCTGCGGTTCATCCACGAAAGGTCATCCTGGAAGAAGGACTGAACGCCGATGCTCAGCCGGTCGATGCCGAGGTCGCGCAGGCCGCGCAGGTACGACAGGTCGGCGTCCTCGGGGTTCAGTTCGAGCGTCGTTTCCTGGACCGCACTGGTGTCGAAGTGGTCGTGGAGGGTCTGGAGGATCTGGTTCAGGTCATCGAGCGAGAGGAGCGACGGCGTCCCCCCGCCGAGGTAGATCGTCTCGATGGGCTCCAGGTCGGCGTATTCCCGGGCGTAATGCGCGATTTCCGTCGTGAGTGCCTGCACGAACGGGCCGTGGTCCTTGCGCGTCGTGACGAAATAGAAGTCGCAGTACGTGCAGCGCTGCGAGCAGAAGGGAACGTGGAGGTAGATGCCAGCCATAGGCGCGGGGTGTGTGAGGCATATTGCCAGACCCACTCTTGCGGGCTGAGGATGGAAGGAAGGATGGACGTTTCTTCCATACGTCCGCACCTCCTTTCTTCCAGCCGCTAACGACGGTACCGGAGTGGATGTCAGGGGTCGAATGCTATTGCGTCCCCGGTGATCCCAGGGTCGAAGGTCGAGGGTCGAAGGTCGAGGGTCGAAGGTCGAGGGTCGAAGGTCGAGGGTCGAAGGTCGAGGGTCGAAGG
>JAAAOL010000344.1 GCA_009908885.1 Bacteroidota bacterium
TCTGATCTCATACCCAATCCGGCTGAACCATGGTGGTATGACGTAGCCCCGCGAGGCCGGATTGGGGGTTGGAAGGGTGTAGGTGTGGACGTATGGACGTGACGCTCCTCCAACCCTTCACACTTTCGACCCTCCATACACCAACGCATGAACCGGAGTTGGTATCACACGCCGTGTTGCCTGGTTCGTCACAGGCACGGGCCATCACACCAGCAGCGCATCCTCACGCATCACGCACTACGCACCACGGCTATACGGACATCGCCCGGCGAAAACGGTATTACGCAGTACGTTCCCGACTCGACATCGCTGAGCGACGACAGCATCACACCACGTCCACCTCGATCCCGTGATCGTCCAGCACCTCGACGACGCACGGGTCGACGCCGGTATCGGTGATGACGCGGTCGACCAGGTCCAGGCCGCAGATGCGCCGGAAGCCGCGCCGCCCAAACTTGCTGGAATCCGTCACGATGATGGTGCGCTGGGCCGTGCGGATCATCACCTGGTTGAGGCTGGCCTCCAGCGCGTTGGTCGTCGTGAGGCCGTATTCCAGGTCGAACCCGTCCACGCCGAGGAACACCTTGTCGCACGCGTAGCCGTTGAGCATCTCCTCGGAGTAGGGGCCGACGACCGACGTCGAGTTGTGGCGCACCATCCCGCCCAGCATCAGGATCTCGACGCCCTTCCGCCGGGCGATCTCTAGCGCCACGTTCATCGCGCTCGTGATGACCGTCAGTTCGTGCGTATCCGGCAGGTGGCGGGCGACCTGCGTCATCGTCGTGCCCGAGGCCAGGATGATGGAGTCGCGCGGGGAGACGAGCCGGGCGGCGGCCTGACCGATGCGCTGCTTCTCCTCGGCGTAGAGGGCCGCCTTTTCATTCAGCGGGCGCTCCACGACGTACGGGTTGCGCAGGTTCGCGCCGCCGTGCGTGCGGTAGAGCAGGTTGCGGTTTTCGAGCTTGCGGAGGTCCTTTCGAATCGTCACCTCCGAGACGCC
The DNA here is from genome assembly GCA_009908885.1 of Bacteroidota bacterium. GTDB lineage: Bacteria > Bacteroidota > Rhodothermia > Rhodothermales > JAAAOL01 > JAAAOL01. The sequence continues at coordinate 1,001 of JAAAOL010000344.1, forward strand.
CAGGCGGTCACTCAGGTCAGAAACGGTGACGTATCCTTTTTTCTGAAGTCGCTTCAGGATGAAATCGTGCCGTTCCGCGGGGCTTTGGCCAGAATCGGACATCAAGATGTTGGCGGATGTATAGGCAGTTTGACGATAAGAACGTAAAACATTTCGAAGGCATTGACAAGAAGCAAAAAAGCGCTTACAATTATAATAAAGGTGTGAAAATAAGGGAAATGATTTCGTTTTGTTTCGTTTTGCATCAATGCAACGTTGACAAAAGCGCTTTCAGGAAATATAATGGAAGGCACGAAGCAAAGATTCTGAAACATCCCGATCCGGGGAAACCCTAACCAATCACGCGGAGGCACCCATGCAATACATCCTTGCTCTCGACCAGGGGACGACCAGTTCACGGGCCATCATCTTCGACCACCACGGAGAGATCAAGGCGGTCGCCCAGAAAGAGTTCGAGCAGATCTTCCCGAAGCCGGGCTGGGTCGAGCACGATCCCAACGAAATCTGGTCCTCGCAGAGCAGCGTGATGACCGAGGCGATCAGTCGCGCCGGCGTCCGCGCCCGCGACGTGGCGGCCATCGGCATCACAAACCAGCGCGAGACGACCATCGTCTGGGACCGCAAGACGGGCAAGCCGATCCACAACGCCATCGTGTGGCAGGACCGCCGCACGTCGGGCATCTGCGACACCCTGAAGGATGCCGGGCACGTGGACCTGTTTCAGGAGAAGACGGGCCTCATCATCGACGCCTACTTCTCGGGCACCAAGATCAAGTGGCTCCTCGATAACGTGGCAGGCGCGCGCGAGAAGGCCGAGAACGGCGAACTCGCCTTCGGCACGGTCGACTCGTGGCTCGTCTACAAGCTGACGCGCGGCGAGACGCACGTCACCGACGCGACGAATGCCTCCCGTACGCTCATCTACAACATCCACGAGGGCGACTGGGACGACGAACTGCTCGACATCCTGGACATCCCGCGCTCGATGCTGCCGGACGTCCGCGACAGCAGCGAAGTGTACGGCCACACGCACGAGGACGTCCTCGCGGCCAGCGTCCCGATTGCCGGGATCGCGGGCGACCAGCAGGCGGCGCTCTTCGGGCAGATGTGCACCTCGGCGGGCATGGGCAAGAACACCTATGGCACGGGCGCCTTCATGGTGCAGCACACGGGCACCGAGGCCGTCAAGTCGGAGAACAACCTGCTGACGACCATCGCCTACCAGCTCGACGGGACGACCTACTACGCCCTGGAGGGCTCCATCTTCATCGCCGGGGCCGTGGTGCAGTGGCTGCGGGACGGCCTGCAGATCATCCGCGAGTCGCCGGAGGTCGAGGAACTGGCCAAGGAAGTGGATGACAACGGCGGCATCTACCTCGTGCCGGCCTTCGTGGGCCTCGGCGCGCCGCACTGGGATCAGTACGCCCGGGGCGTCATCACGGGCATCACGCGCGGCGTCACCCGCGGGCACCTCGCCCGGGCCGCGCTGGAAAGCATCGCCTATCAGGTGGCCGACGTGATCGACGCGATGGAGGCCGACTCCGGCATCGAGGCCAAAGAGCTCCGCGCCGACGGCGGTGCGGCGGCGAACGACCTGCTCCTGCAGTTCCAGTCTGACATTCTGGGCATCCCGGTGGTGCGCCCGAAGACGCTGGAGACGACAGCGCTCGGCGCGGCCTACCTGGCCGGGCTGGCCGTGGGCTACTGGGAAGACCAGGACGAGATCAAGAACCAGTGGGAGGTGGACCGCCGCTTCACGCCGTCCATGGACGAATCTCTCGTCGAGAAGCTGCGTGCCGGCTGGGGCAAG
>JAAAOL010000533.1 GCA_009908885.1 Bacteroidota bacterium
GGACGGCGGACGGCCTTCGCGTAGCTGCCGCTCTTGTGCTCGTCGGTCTCCAGGATCTTGGGCAGATCGAACACGGCGAAGATGCCCGCCAGCACCAGCAGCACCGCCGCCAGCACCAGGAACGGCCCCTGCACGGCGGCGGCCTCGGAGGCGTAGTAGGCCGTGCGCTGCACCTCGGTCATCTCCGCGATCTCGCTCGAACTGCGCACCGCCTCGCCCAGGATGAAGGCCGCACTCACCAGCGGCGCCAGCGTCGTCCCCAGCGAGTTGAACGCCTGCGAGAGGTTCAGGCGGCTCGACGCCGTGCGCTCCGGCCCGAGCGCCGCGACGTACGGGTTGGCGGCCACCTGGAGCGTCGTGATGCCGCCCGCCAGGATGAAGAGCGCCACCAGGAAGATGCCGAAGACGCGCATCGACGCGGCGGGGTAGAACAGCAGGCAGCCGACGCCCATCGTCAGCAGCCCGGCGACGACGCCTTTCTTGTAGCCGATCCGGGCGATCAGAAAGCCGCTCGGGATCGAGATGACGAAGTATGCCGTGAAGAAGGCGAACTGCACGAGCCCGGCCTCGAAGTAGGACAGCTCGAAGATGGCCTTCAGGCGCGGGATGAGCCCATCGACCATCACCGTGATGAAGCCCCACATGAAGAAGAGGCTCGTCACGACGATGAAGGCGCTGCGGTACGTCGTGGATTGCTGGGTCGTCGTTGCGTCGGACATAAAAGCGGCTAACTCGGACAGTGAAGACGGGAGAGCAGAACGTAGAGACCGATCGAAACGCTCGCTGGCAGCGATCAGGGAGGCCCCGGAGCGGCGAGACGCTGGAGGTGAACCGACGCCTTTTCTAGATACGGACGGATCGCACCCACCCTCAAGGTCTCCGGTGCGCGGTCCCGCAGAGGAGGGCCTATACCGCTCGAACCCGCGTTGGTAATTCCCAAGTAATGCAAAGGACCAGTATTTTTCTCATTTTGCATGTTGTCTTTAAGAGCCTGTTTTGATTCGTGTCTCAGGGCCCGGGCGGCCCCGATGGGCTGCAAGTCGCCCCCGACCTTGGTCCGTAGCACCACTACGCTGCGTAGCGAGTGCCCTTGGGGTGCGCACCGCGATCGAGGTTCGATTTTCGCCGCATCGTTGCTCGCTCTCGCCATCTGATTCAAAATCAAAACAGACTCTAAGACGTTGCACGTAAAGGTATTATCCTAGGTCTCGACCGACCCTTAGCGTATGAGTGTTACTATTCGTGACGTAGCTCGCCGGGCAGGCGTTTCTATTTCTACGGTGTCGCGCGTCATGAACGACACGTCCTCCGTCAGTAGTGAGAAACGGCACTCGGTCCTTGAGGCGGCGGAGACGCTCGGGTATACGCCCAACCCTGCAGCGCTCAGTCTCTTGAATAAGAGAACGGGCGGGGTCGGTGTGCTCTTGCCGTACGTCAGTGGTGAGTTCTTCGCCGATCTGTTGAACGGTCTCGATGAGGCGGCGCAGGACAACGAGCATTTCCTGGTCGTTTCGACGTCGCACCGGAAACCGAAGGAGTTCAGGGCGGCCATGCAGGCCATGCAGAAACGGGTGGATGGCCTGGTCATTATGGCGCCCGAGCTGGACGATGACGGGGCACAGACTATTCTGAAGTCTGAAGACCACATCACGTTCATCAACACCTACCTCGATCACATCCCTGCTGAGGAGAACTCCGTCGAGGTTCTTAACTTCGATAACTACGCCGGGGCCCATGCGCTCACGCAGCACCTCATCGAACTCGGTCATCAGCACATTGCATACATCACGGGGGCACCGGGCGCTGGGGATACTCGCGAAAGAAGACGTGGATACCGGACGGCCATGGCCGGCGTCGGTATCTCCGATACGTCAGCCCTGGAGTTCGATGGGGATTATACCCAGGCCGCAGGGTACGCCGCTGCACAGGAGATCATCAGCACCACCCCACGCCCGTCCGCGATCATGGCCGCGAACGACTACTGCGCGATGGGGGTCATCTCTGCCCTGCACGAGGCAGGTATCGCTATACCAGAAGAGATGGCCGTGACGGGGTTCGATGGAATTACGAGCGCTCAATATACCCTGCCCCCCTTAACGACGGTTCAAGTCCCGACGCACACGATTGGATACCAGGCCATTGACCGCCTCGTCCATCGCCTCGATGAATACGGCGAGGGAGACGTTCGACACCAGGTGCTTCCCGTCGAACTGATCGTCAGGGAATCTACAGTCCCCTAGACTTCAATAGGCTATTGTTACTTCCTCTTCTCCTTTTCCCCATGGTTTGAAAAGGTTTTCAGAGTTACTATATTAGTCCTACGTTTTCACAATCGAAACCGCTTCCAGCTATGAAAGAACTGCTACGGTGCACCGCATCCTCTGATGCCGCACGACGGGGGGCGTTTGTCCTCTGGTCGTTTACCTTCCTGGCCATCATGGCGCTTGCGCCGGGCCTGACACAGGCTCAGACCGTGTTCGACAACTTCGATGACGGGGACGTGTCGAACGTGGCCGCCTTCTTCGGCGGTGCCGACGGCGGCGGCGCAGGCGTCGGTCCCACCGATGACCGCGACGGCACGGCCGAGTCCGCCCTCTCGCTCGGCGTCAACCCCGGAGCTGGCGGCGGCTTCGCCGGAGCAGCCGTCGAACTCTCCTCCGCTATCGACGCCAGCAGCGCCGAGTACTTCACCTTCTACCTCCGCCCGAACCTGCAGGCCGACAACATCCCGCTTACGCTTGAGATCCTCCTGCAGGAGGACGCCAACGGCGACGGCACCTACGACGGGGCGACCGAGGACGAGTTT
>JAAAOL010000168.1 GCA_009908885.1 Bacteroidota bacterium
CAAAACGGACGGAAAAGATCAAGGCTCAGAAGAACCCGCCTGATCTCGACACCCGCTTCGCTGAAAGGGATCAAACTCGCCCGCTACGCGCGCTCAAACAAGATCCCTTTCGGGCGCTACGCCGCTGTCTCGATCCGGGCGGCGGATTCTTCAAGGCCGGCGAAAATAATTTCACACTGTTGCGCATTACGCAATACGAAACACGTCGCTACAGCAAAAACACCACCCCGACGGCCGTCGCCACCGTGAGGATGAGGCCGGGCAGGATGGCCTTGCGCAGCGCCGTGGAGCCGAGGCTGAGCACGATGCCGCCCTTGACGACCGTGTTCGAGGCGGCAGCTAGCACGATGGCCCGGGCCGCCGTCCGCAGGTCGATGGCCTCGCCGCCGGACGCGCCAGGCTGGCTGAGCTGGGCCATCGAGAGGGCGATGGCGTCCACGTCGGCCATGCCCGAGGCGATGCTGGAGAGGTAGACGCCCGTGTCGCCCAGGTACAGCTGCGCCGCGTTGGCGACGAGCAGGATGACGGCGTAGAGCAGCCCGAAGGTGAGCGCGGGGCCGAGCTCGAACGGGTTCGTGAAGTCGTCCTCCAGCTGCTCCGCCTGGTGCGTCTGGGTGACGTAGAGGTAGGTGCAGTAGGCCAGGCTGACCACCAGAGCGGCCACGATCGGAATCCACACGACGCCCAGGAGGGGCAGGTTCAGGGCGGCCACCTCCACCAGGACGCGCCCGAACATGACGCCCCACGCCACCAGGATGGCCAGCGCGAACGACTTGGCGAGCGACGTCGCATCGTGGCTGCGCTGGGCGAAGGTCAGCGTCACCGCCGTGCTGGAGGCGAGCCCGCCCAGCAGGCCCGTCAGCCCCACGCCGCGCTGCGGACCGACGATCTGGATGAGCAGGTAGCCCAGGAAGCTGATGCCGGAGATGAAGACCACCATCAGCCACACGTCGTGCGGCACCACCACGTCGAACGGCGGCGGCCCGTAGCCCGTGCGCGGCAGCACTGGCAGCACGACGAGGCTGATGACAGCGAACTTGAGCGTGGCGTAGACGTCCTCGCGGGACAGGTTGCGCACCAGGGAGCGCGTCTGCAGCTTGAGGGCCAGGAGCACCGTGATGGTCACCGCCAGCGCAGCAGCCAGCGCCAGATAGTCCCAGTAGCAGAGCGCCCCCACCACTAGCGTGAGCAGCGCCGCCACCTCCGTGGTCAGCCCCAGGTCGCCCTCGCGCGACTCCAGCACGTACGCCGCCGTGATGAGCGCGCCGACGACCAGCAGCAACGCGGCGAAAATCCAGGGCGCCTCGATCAGCGCCACGGCGAACGCGCCCCCGCACCCGAGCAGACTCAGGAGGGCAAACGTGCGCGCCCCGGCGAAGAGGTCCTCCTCCACGGCCTTCTGCTCCGCGCCCTCCCGGTACGAGGCATACTCGCGCTGCAGGCCGATGAGCAGCCCGATGGCGAGGGCCGTGCCGAAGCGATAAAACAGGTCGAGCGTCGTCGTCTCCATACCATGGATGTTCGACATCAGCGCGCGGGGAGTCAAGCTGCCCGTCGCCGCGCGCGTCCGTAGAACACCGGGACGCCTCCATCGTAGACGTGCGAGACCGGGGAATTCCCGTTCACCCAGGCCCGATCCGAGACGCCCAGAGCGTGTCCCCGCGCCCTCGTCGTACGTCCCTTCCCCCTCTCCCGCGCTCTCTCGCTTACCCCTTCCCTCTTTCCCCAGACCCTTACCGCCCATGGCCTTCGACGCCCACACGGCGCCCATCACGCTGTTGCTGCTGATTGTCAACGGACTGGTCAGCGGCTATGCGCTGCTGTCCGAGCCGTCGCTCGTCGAGCGCCTCGGGTTCTCGCCGCGCCGCATCCTGGAGCAGAACGAGTACTATCGCTTCATCACGGCGGGTTTCGTGCACGTCGGCTTCGGCCACCTCGCCGTCAACATGATCACGCTGTACTTCTTCGGGCCGTTCTTGGAGCCCGTGCTGGGAGCGCTCGGTTTTCTGATCCTCTACTTCGGCGCCGAGCTGGCCGCCCACGGGCTCGCCTTCTGGCACCAGCGCGACAACACCCGGTACATGGCCGTCGGCGCGTCGGGCGCGATCAGCGGCGTCGTCTTCGCATATTGCCTGTTCGACCCCTTCGGCACGCTCTATATCTTCTTCGCCCTCCCGATGCCCATCTGGCTGTTCGCCATCGTGTACGTCGTCGGCTCCGTCTACGCGATGCGTCAGGCGAAGGCCGAGGGGCGCGTCGGCGGCATTGCGCACGAGGCGCACCTGGGCGGAGCGCTCGGCGGCGTGCTGCTGACGATCGCGCTGGAGCCGTGGGTGGTGGGACAGCTCATGGGGCAGCTCGGGCTGGGGTAACTAAACCACGTTGTGAGATAGACCCCCCTGTTGCCCTGTGACGGCAGACCGCGGACGGCAGACGGCCAGAATGCGTGGTTTTTCGCGATCTGCGGTCCGTGGTCTCGTTCTGTCGTGTGTGGAAGGAGACCACTTGGGATAACTATCACCTGCTATGCTCTCGCCGGCGGGACCGTCGGTGGTGGTTGTGCTGGTGGATGAGTGGGGGGAGCACCCAGAAGAGACGCTCATACATCCGACCATCCTCAGCAGAAGCGAATACCGTTATTGACCCCGCCTGCATAACACTTCCGTAATACGATAGCACGGGCTTCACGCATGAATGCCGTTATTGAGGGTTGCATTGGCGAAATGTAATCCCTACCTTCCGGTGACCTCGTGCTGCCTGGGACTGCTCCTCCACGGAGAACCACTCAGTCGCACATCTCAATGGGCACTAAAAAGCTCGGCTTCTCTGGAGCCGGGCTTTTTATTCCGCCAGGCGCCCGAGCCCGTGACGCGCGCATCCACAGGATGTGAATATCGTGTGGATGCTTTGTGGATTTCTCGTCTTGACAGGTCTGGGCCCGACGCGTATACTGGAATCAGTGCTTGACGGCAGACGCTTCGCGGCCGATGCTCGATGGCACTGTTCCTTGACGCGACTGAGTCTCTGGGCTGCATGAGGTCAGCCCGCGCCTGGCCGAAAGGCCAGTGGAGGCGACGTGCTCGCCCCGGATGCGCTTCTGTGATGGTCTGCCCCGGCAGGCGGTCGCAGCACGCACCGGAGGTCGGAGTGCCCCGCCAGCGCCTTCATCGCACAGCGCCCCTGTGCGGTGATCGTGGCAGCGAGGCGTGACGGTCGAGCCGCCGCGACGTTGGACCTGCCCTGTCCTCGCGGACAGCGTAGGTCGGACAACGCGACGTGCAGGCAGCAGGTCGTACGCGCCCCTTGAACCCGGTCGGCTCCCTGAGCCCCGGTGAAGAGACGGTGCGGCGCGCAGACGTGCGAATCTCTCCGCAAGGAGGGCGACGGCGTGTGTGCGAGACGATAGCTCGTCCGTCGTAGCTGCGAAGCTGCGATCCAAGAGCGATCGTGTAGGCGCTCATCGAACGCATGGAGTGGCAACGCTCGATGCCGACGGTGCGCGACCGAGCGGAACCGTGCGTTGCCGTATCCCGCGAGGGATGCCAGTGACGCGCGCAGACGCCCTCTGCGAACGTGGGCCCACAATCACGTAGCCGCGGCTTCCGCCTTCCGTTGCCCATGCGGAGACGGACGGTCACGCCCGAGAAATCGAGCGTGACGCGCAGGCCGCCCTTCTGAGTAGCGAACGGCTCTTCGGAGCCGGGACGCCCCAGACTGAGAGACGGGCCTTCTTCCAGGCCGAGCCCCCGCGGTTCGACCCGGAGAAGGCCGCCGCGTCGAGGTTTTTTATTACGACAACCGCTGAAGCCGCTCCCACCGGGGAGGGGCTTTTTTGTGTTGGTGAGGCCGCTCTCGACCCCACAGCTACGATTTGCTGCTCGGCATCCGCTTGAGCGTCTGCAACAGCACGCGGCCCGGGCCGGTGAGACGCGTCATGAACAACCCCTCGCCGCCGAACAGCATGTTGCGGCACCCGCCGACGCCCTGGATGTCGTAATCCACCGTGTCGGCGAAGGCGGCCAGGTGCCCGGTCGAGACCATGAGCTGCTCGCCCGCGGCCAGCGTGTGCTCGCTGAAGTCGCCGCTGCCGTGGATCAGCACGGTGCCGCGTCCCTCCACGCGTTGCAGAAACAGGCCCGCCCCGCCGAAGAAGGCCGCTCCGGCCCGCCGCGCCACGGTCACCGTGATGTCGATCTGCTCGCCCCAGGCGGCCAGGAACGAGCCGCGCGTGGTGACGACGGGGCCGTCGCTCAGGTCCCAGGGGCGGACGTGGCCCGGCGCGTTGGCCGCCAGCAGGGCGTGCTGTCCGGTGTCTTCGGTCTCCAGGTACGTCAGCGAGGCGCCCTCGCCGGCCACGGAGCGCCGCACCGCCCCGCCGAGGCCGCCCGGCACGCGCAGCCGCCAGCGGACGCCGCCGGAATACGCCATGAGCGATCCGTTGCTGGCCCACACGTCCAGGCCGGGTTCCAGGTCGAGGCGAACGGTCTGGGCGATTTCGCCGTGGAGGGTGTAGTGCATCGGGAATTTGCAGGCGGTCAGGTGAGGAGGTGGCGCTGGCTGCGGAGGGCGAAGGCGGTGCCGTCTACGGCGCGCGAGACGGCGAGGATGCCTTCCAGGTGGTCGCACTCGTGCTGGAGCAGTTCCGCGAGATCGCCCTCCAGCGTCTCACGGTGCAGCGTCCAGTCGCGGTCGCGGTACATGATGGTGCACGACCGGTGGCGCCGTACGCGCACCAGCAGGTCCGGGAAGCTCATGCAGTCGTCCCACAGCGTCATCATCTCCGCGCTCTTGCCGGAGAGCACCGGGTTGATGAAGACCCTCGGCACCGCGATGTGCATGTAGACGAGCCGCTTCATCACCCCGATCTGCGGCGCTGCGATGGCCCGCCCGGCGTCGTAGCGCGCCCGGAAGTCCATCAGCGTATCGTGCAGATCCTGGACGACGGGGGCGAGGGCGTCGACCTCGTCGCGCTGGACCGGGGCGCACACCTCGTAGAGCGCCGGATGGCCGAGTTGCAGAATCTCGCGGACAGGCATCGGAGGTGGAGGCTGGCATTCCGCTGGGGCGACGGGGTCTCGAAAGTACGCACCACGCGTCACGGATGCATCCCGGCGCGGACGGCGGCCATCGCCGCTACGTCCAGACCTCCACACATCCCCACGTCCCTCCATACCTTCACCCTTCCACCCTTCCATACCTCATCGCGTGCGCGTGCCCTGGACGGCGAGCAGGCGATCGGTGTTCAGGCTGTTGTCGGCGAAGTAGATGAAGGCGGTGTAGCGGTTGGCCGTGCGCGGCAGGTTGTTGCTCAGCTCGCGCTGCGCCTGGCGATTGCGCGACGTGTAGCGATATTCGTAGAGGCCCTGCTTGAGCAGCAGTGTGCCCTCGTAGCGCCCACGCTCGGCGACCCAGTCGAGCTGGTTGGCCAGGTCGAAGCTCCAGCCGTTGAAGCTGCCCGTGAGCATCACGCCGCCCGGCAGGCGCTGCTCGTCCGGCGGCACGAAGCGAAACGTCGTCTCCACGTACTCGGCGGCGATGTCGGGCTCGGCCACGTCGCGGACCGCGCCGGAGACGACGAGCTGCCCGTTCAGGAACGGCTCGGCGCTGGTGGCGGGAAAGCGGGCATAGTCCGGCTCCAGCCCGATGCGGTAGGGCGAGGTGGTGAGGTCCGTTTCCTGGATGTCGCCGCCTGTGCGCAGGGTGCTCAGGTCGAGGACGTAGTCCGCGCTCGGGGGCGGGAAGGACGTCTCGCGCTGCAGGTCGAAGAGGAGGTCCGGCTGCCGGTTCAGCGAGGGGCGGTCGTTGCAGCGGGCCCCGTCGTACTGCACGTTGCGGACGAAGCACACGCTGTAGTCGAAGACGTTGCCCTCCAGGCTCGACGGGGGCGAGAAGGTGAGCAGCGGCTGCACGTTGGGGGCGTTCTGCCCTGGCATCGGGAGGGCATTCAGGGCCAGCTCGGGGGAGCCGACGTCCTCGGTGATGAAGAAGGGCATCTCGAACAGGACCTCGCTTTCTCGGCCCTGCTCGGTCACCCGGAGGATGTAGTTGCCGCTGACCCGAAATCCGATGCTGTTGTTGGGAAACGTGTAGGTGTAATGGGTATAGCGGACCAGCGTATTGCGCGAAGGGGTGTAATCGAGCAGGTCGTCCCGTTGGAAGGCCGTGAGGTATTCGCTGGGGATGAGGTCGCGGCGCCACGTGCGGTCGGCGTGGTAGAAGTAGATGGAGAGCGGGCGACCGTTGGGCTCCATCAGGTCGAACTCCAGCTTGAGCTGGCGGACGTCGCCGCGCGGGTCGAGCGCCAGGACGGGGAGCTCGTCCTCGCGGTCGCGGTTGGCGGAGCCGTCGGGGAGGTCGGGCGCGTGCGGGAAGAGCTGGAGCGTACGCACGTCCGGGCTCGTCGGCTGAAGGCGGAGTCCCTCGGTCTCACGGGCGGCGCGGCGGTCGTTGGCAGAGCCGTTGCCGTTGCCCTCGCTGGATTCCTGCGCGCCCGAGCAACCCACCAGGGGAATCAGAAGGAGAAGCGCGGCGAGTACCCCGGAGGGCAGGCGGTAGTAGGGCATCAGTACGTACGAATGTGATGGACAGACTTCAATGCAGCGGGTGCGGCGCGGTCGCGGGCAGCAGGCAGCACGCATGGCGGGCTCGGAGGAGACTGGTTGCCAGCGCGCGTCGCTCAGGTCATGGTTCATCCGAGCGAGGCGACTGCCGCTGCTGAATCCACTGCATCTTGGTAGCGAGGTCGATGAGGGCGGCTGCCGCGTTGCGGTCGCCCCCCACAAGGTAGGCGTGGGCAGCGCGTCGGGCAAGCGCTTCGGCCTGTGCGGGCTCCCCGGCCCGATGGAGGAGGCGCGCCCGCCACACCAGCCGGCGGCGTTCCCACCGCAGCCGATCGGCCAGGGAGGCGGCCCTGTCCGGCGCAGCGCGCGTTGTACGCAGCACCGCAGCCGCCTGTTCGTGCTGTCCGGCCTCGGCCAGCCGCAGCGCGCGCATCCAGGTGGCCGCCGCGCTCGTGTCGATGGCGGCCAGGCCCCGGGCCTGCACCTCGGGCGGGCGGTCCGACGTCAGCAGGCGCACCGTCCCGGGCGACGAGGCCAGGGCGCGGCGCAGCATCAGCAGCAGGTGGCTGTCGTGCGCGTAAGCCGGAAGCTGCTGGCGGGCGGCGGCGTACTGGCGGCGGGCGGCATCCGGACGTCCCTGGAGGCTCCGCGCATCGCCCAGGTGCAGGGCGATACTCGGCGTGCGGAGCGAGTCGGGGACCGCGCCGAGGCGGGCCGCGACGGTGTCGGCCTCGCCTGCGGCCAGCATCAGGTCGCCCCAGGCGCTCAGGGCGGGCGTGAACAGCGGCTCGTGCTCCAGCGACGCCCGGAGGTCGTCGAGCGCCTGGGTCGTGTCGCCTGCGGCCAGCGCATCCATCCCCGTGCGGTAGCGCCGTCGGTGCGGCGGCACGTAGTGCGGGCAGCGCTGCTCCAGCAGCGACGGTCGTGTGAACCGCCGCCGCACGACGTCGGCCGCCGTGCGATCCACCGCGGGCAGCGTCCTCAGCGTCGCCTGCCACTCGCGGGCCAGTGCCTCCACGGGCTTGCCATAGGCGGCCTCGAAGCTCGCCCAGGCGTAGGCGGCCTTCAGGCGATCCGGTCCGTAGGCGTCCAGCAGGTAGCGCACGAACGAGCCCATCGTGGTGTAGGACACCGCCCCTCGGCCCGTCCAGAAGCCCAGCGGCGAGAGGCGCCGTGCGAGGTCACGGGCCAGGTCGTCGCCCACGCCGGTCCGCAACGCCATCGCCACGGCGACCAGCTCGTCCGGCGGCGGGCGGCCATCCGGCGGCTCCAGCGCCACGGCCAGGCCCTCCACCAGCCCGACCGAGACGGACGCATTCAGGACGGGCAGCCCGAAGTCGCGCGAGAAGACGTGGACGAGTTCGTGCGGAAAGACGCGGTCGTAGGCGTCGAGCAGGACGTGCAGTTGCGGACGCGGCAGCCACACCGGCGCCACGTTCGTCGTCCGCGCCCCGGTCAGTCGCGCCTTCGTGGCTGCGTCCGGGTACAGGTAGCTGGCGATGCGGGCGTCGGGCGCCGTGCCCAGCCGCTCGGCGAGGCGGGCGTAGCGGTATTCGTGGTCTTCGGCCAGCCATGCGAGGTCGTCTGGGGAGACGGCCGTCGCGTCGTAATAGATGTCGAAGTGATCCGTCCGGTGGACGCTGCCCAGCGTGCGCTCGATGGTGCGAGCGGGCGTGGTGATGCCGAGGCGTCCGGCGAAGAGGTAGCTCAGCCCGATCAGGAGCACGACGCCGCTGAGGAGCCACGGCGCACCGGAGGACCAGGGCGCCCGCCGCCGTCGCCCGAGGAGGACGGCCAGCAGCGCCCACAGCACCGTCAGCCCGCGAAAGATGAACAGGCCGGGCCGCAGCACCAGCGCCTCGTCGTAGATGGGCCCGAGGACGCCGCCGAAGATGTGATTGTACGTGTAGAACTGCGGGTGCAGGCCGAGGTCGAACAGCGGCCCCAGCAGCGCCACGCCGAGGCCGAGCAGCACGAGCGTCGTCCGCGGAAAGCGGCTGCGGCGGTGGCGGCTCGTCAGTGCGTAGGCCACCGCCACGGCCAGCCCCACGGTGATGCCCGGGAAGAGCGCGAAGAAGAGCAGCCCCTGCGCGTAGCCGCAGTTGGGCCGCCACAGGAGCGTCACCGTCAGCAGCGCCAGCGGCAGCAGCAGCGCCGCCTCCTGCGCGGCCAGCACGCGGGCGAAGGACGCGTCGTGCCGGAACGCCGCCAGCGCCGAGAGGCCCGCCGCGAAGTACGCCGCGAAGGCCACCACCGCGCTCGACTCGACGTGCAGCAGCCCGAGCAGGGGCAACGGCCACAGCGCGAGGCACAGGAGCGTGTACGTCAGCAGCACCCACCGCAGCGGGCGCAGCCAGGAGGAAAGCAGCATGAGCGAACACGCCTGTGACAGAGACTACCGGGCGAGGCGCTGTGCCGGGACGGGCTCGGGGCCGCCGCCGCGCGCGACCGTCCCCTACAGCAGCGTCACCGAGACGCCGAGCGAGAGCACCTCCTTCAATTGCAGGGCGTCGCTGATGTCCCGGTCGTAGAGCGTCACGAATTCGAAGTTGACGCTCAGGTATTTATTAACGCTCATAATCACCAGGTTCTCCCACAGCAGGTCCGGCACGTCCGCCTGGTTGAAGGCCGCGAAGAGGCCCAGCTTGGACTGCCAGCGGACGTTCGGGATGACCTCTTTGTCCAGTTCGGAGATCGACTCCATACCGACCTCGTAGCGCACCGGGTCGGCAGGGTCGACGCCGTAGAGCGGGCGCAGCTTTTCTGCCAGCACCATCGTCTCCTTGGCGCTCACGCCGAGGCGCTGCCTGAACCAGGGCGTCGGCTCGTAGGTCAGGCCGAGCGACTGCGTGAAGGTGCCCGGCGAGAGCAACTCGGACACTTTCGCGGGCGTGTCCTCCTCGCCTTCGAAGGGGTTTTCGTCGTAGTTGAAGCCGGACGCGAACTGCGTTCGCGCCGTGATCGCCACCGTCGGCTTGAAGGTGCGGAAGAAGCCGTTCCCGATGTACTTGAGGGCCGCTCCGAGGCGGATGATGTCATCGGCCTTGCGGAAGTCGAGCGTGTCCTGCTTGATGAGGCCGAAGGCGAGGCGTCCGTCGTAGGTCTGCTGCCAGCGTCCCGTCGTCCGGTTGGCCGCGCCCGAGGCGCCGACGGTGAAGGCGAGCGTGTTGAGGCCGCCCTCCTGCCAGTTCTGGTAGCCCGCCTGCGAGGCCGAGAGCTTGCCCACGAGGTCCGTCTTCCAGGCGCGGGCCGAGTCGGGAGGGGCCTCCTGCGCCGCAGCGAGGGTGGGAAGGAAGAGGCAGAGTCCAACGATGGAGGCCAGGAGCGTGCGTTTCATGGTGTCGGGCGATTCCCGGTGAATGGGTCCAGATGAGTACAAAACCCAAGTTGTGCCCTATCGCTTATCGTGGAACAAGACGACGAACGGCAGACCGCAGACCGCGGAAAACCGCCCGTTTCAGCCGTCTGCCGTCCGTGGTCTGTGGTCACAGGGCAACATCGGGTCGATCCCACAACTTGGGTTACAAAACAAAAAGGCCATGCTCGGAAGCATAGCCCTTTTGCCAGTAAGATACGGAGAGCAGCAGGTTACATCTCCCGCTTGATCTCCTGAATGTCGACGCGGACGTCTTGCGCCTTCTTCTTCAGCGCCTGCATGGCCTTGCGCACGCGGGTGCCAGCGGCCTTATTGCCCTTGTCGTAAAACTTGTCGACGTCTTCTTCGGCGCCGTCGAGGATCTCTTTCAGGTCGTGAAATAGGTCCTTGCTCATAGGGGCTCCTCCTGGAGATTGAATCTTGGGTGAACGTGGGGTTCGGTCGTAAAACCGTTAAATTCGGGCGCAAACATAATGCACCGGGCCGCCCGTGTCAAGCGCATCCCGGCGTTTTCACGCGATATGAGGGGTTTTTATACCAACTCCGATACGATCATCGGCGGGTGGACGGGGAAAGGGCGGAGGAGTGAACGAGAACGCCCTCAGATTCAACGGCACGCGAGACCGCCGATCTGCGACCGTATACTCGGTGGTGGAATCAGCCGGAAGCCACGACGCGCGTGCCCCGGACGTCGTCCCCGCCGAAGAGCCCGACGGGGCTCGTGAGCAGCACGTCGACGTCCTGCGCCACTGCCGCCCGCAGCGCTTCGGGAGCCGCCACGACCGCGTCCGGCACCTCGTCGATCGCAACGGCCTCGCGCGGCGCCTCGCCGTCGAGGAGCCCGGATTTTCCGGTGCGGGTGAAGAGGACGAGCGTGACGTCAGGGCGATTTAGGCCCTGTGCCAGCGCCAGCGCCGCCGCACGGAGGGGCACCTGCACCGGGGTTTGCGCCGTGCCGTCCTGGGCCATCGTGGAGATGACCGGAATGGCCTGCTGGTCGATCAGGGCGTCGAGCCACCCGAGGTCGCCCGTCGCGAGCGTGCCGTCCGCCTGGCGCTGGAGCAGCCCCCGGTCCGCCCCCTGGAAGCCGACGGCGTAGATCACCTCGTCCACCAGCGTGCCGACGACCTGCCGCGTGGCCTGGCGCAGCCCGCGCTCCACCAGGGCCTCCTCCTCGGGCGTCGTGGGCCGGACGACGCCGTCCTCGGTCTCTGGAAACAGCCCTTCGGCCTCCAGCAGCCGCTCGGCCCGCCCCCCGCTGCCGTGCACCATGAGGCAGGGCGGCAGCCGGTCCCGCCGCTGCATGATCCGCGCCATGCTCTGCACGAAGACCGGGTCTTCCAGGTGATAGTCGTCGAGGTAGAGCAGGTAGGTCGGCTCGGGCATGCGGGCGGCTTGGTTTCAAGTTAGCAGGTTCGAAGGTCCCAGGTCGTGGTTCCGAGGTGGCACGGCTGATTCCCGACCTGCGACCTGAAACCCTCCAACCTGAAACTTACCGTGGAGAACTCCACATTCCATCCACACCCATTGCATCCGCCCCCGGTTTCTTTGTTCTTTGCGGTGGGTCTTTTCCTGCGAAAGGTCCGCTGCTCGCCCGGCCGTCTCACCCGCCGCATCCACCTCACCGCATGCGCGACTTTAGCCACCTGCATTGCCACACGTCGTACTCCCTGCTCGACGGCGCCGCCCGCATCAAGAAGCTCGTGGGCCGGGCCGCCGAGATGGACCTGATGGCCGTCGGCATCACCGACCACGGCAATCTGTTCGGCGTGCCGGAGTTTTACACGACGGCGCAGAAGCAGGGCGTGCAGCCGGTCATCGGGTGCGAGTTTTACCTCACGCCCAGCGGCATGGACGACACGTCGGACCGCACGCGCTACCATCAGGTGCTCTGGGCCAAGAACGAGCGCGGCTACCGCAACCTCATCAAGCTCTCGTCGCTCTCCTACACGGACGGCTACTACTACAAGCCCCGCATCGACCGGGACGCGCTGCGGCAGTACAGCGAGGGGCTGGTGGCCACCACCTGCTGCCTCCAGGGCGAGGTGCTGCAGACGATCCTGAAGCGCGGCGAGGACGCGGCGCGGGCGCTCTTCGAGGAATACCTCGACATCTTCGGGGACGACTACTACATCGAGATTCAGGACCACGGCATCGAGGACCAGAAGCGGTGCAACGCCGTGCTGCTGCGCTGGGCCAAAGAGTACGGGGTCAAGGTGGTGGCGACCAACGACGTGCACTACGTGGAGCAGCAGGACGCCGACGCGCAGGACGTGCTCTTGTGCCTGCAGACCGGCAAGGACCTGTACGACCCGAACCGGATGCGCTTCGAGAACGACCAGTTCTACCTGAAGGGCGCCCGCGAGATGGAGCAGGCCCTGAGCGTCGACATCGACGACCCGCGCCTCATCCAGCAGTCACTGGAGACCTCGTGCGAGATCGCGGCCAAGTGCAAGTTCGAGTTGCCGATGGGCGACCTGCTGATGCCGCACTACCCAATCCCGCCGGAGTTCGGCGACGACATGGACGCCTACCTGCGGCACATGGTCTTCGAGCGGGCCAAGCAGCGCTATCCCGGTATGCCGCAGCAGGTGGAAGACCGGCTGGAGTACGAGCTCGGCGTCATCGAGGACATGGAGTATGCCGGGTACTTCCTCATCGTGCAGGACTTCACCACGGCGGCGCGGGAACTGGACGTCTCCGTCGGGCCCGGGCGCGGCTCGGCGGCGGGCTCAGCGGTGGCCTACTGCCTCGGCATCACCAACGTGGACCCGCTGGCGTACGATCTCCTGTTCGAGCGCTTCCTCAACCCCGAGCGCACCTCGATGCCGGACATCGACATCGACTTCGACGACCGGGGGCGCAGCAAGGTCATCGACTACGTCGTCCAGAAGTACGGGCGCGAGAACGTCTGCCAGATCATCACCTTCGGGACGATGGGGGCCAAGACGGTCCTGCGCGACGTCTCCCGCGTGCTGGGCATCCCGCTCCAGGAGGCCGACCGCATCGCCAAGCTGGTGCCGGACGGGCCCCGGGTGGACCTGGAATCCGCCCTGCAGGACGTGCCCGAGCTGCGCAAGCTGAAGCAGGACCAGAACCCACAGATCCGCAAGCTGATGCACTACGCCGAGGTGCTGGAGGGCTCGGCCCGCCACACCGGCGTGCACGCGGCGGGCGTCATCATCGCGCCGGGCGAGGTGAGCGAGTACGTGCCCATCGCCACGGCCAAGAGCAAGGGCGACCGGGTCATGACCACGCAGTACGATGGCTCCTGGGTGGAGGAGTTCGGCCTGCTCAAGATGGACTTCCTCGGCCTCAAGACGCTGACCGTCCTGGACGACGCGCTCGATCTCATCGAGGAGAAGCACGGCGTCCGCATCGACCTGGACGAGATCCCGCTGGACGACGAGACGACGTTCGGCCTCTTCCAGCGCGGCGAGACGGTGGCCGTCTTCCAGTTCGAGTCGTCCGGCATGCGCGAGTGGCTGCGCAAGCTGAAGCCGACGAGCATCGACGACCTGATCGCCATGAATGCCCTCTACCGGCCGGGGCCGATGGACCTCATCCCCAACTACATCGACCGGAAGCACGGCAAGGAGGAGGTCACCTACCCGCACCCGATGCTGGAGCCCGTGCTGGAGGCGACCTACGGCATCCCGGTCTACCAGGAGCAGGTGATGCGGATGGCGCAGGTGATGGGCGGCTTCACGCTGGGCAAGGCGGACATCCTGCGGCGCTGCGTCACCGGCGATACGCTGGTGGTCAATGCGGACACCGGCGAGTGCGTCCCGGTCGCTGACGTCGAACCCGGCATGCCGATCTTGACGCTGGGGCCGGACTACCGCATCACGCGCACCGAGGTGGCGCAGCGGTTCTACAACGGCACCAAGCCGGTCTATCGCGTGGAGACGCGCTCCGGGCGGACGATTGAGCTCACCGAAGAACATCCGCTGCTTACCGTGGAAGGGTGGCAGCACCTCTGTGACTTGGACGTCGGAGATCGCATCGCGACGCCGCGCGCGCTTCCCGTTGGCGGCACCCGTCGCCCGTCGCCTGCCCGCGTGAAGGTGCTCGCGTACCTCATAGGAGACGGTCAGACGGTTACCGCCGAGGGGTACGACGTCGCCCGTTTCTACAACAGTGATCCAGAGCTGATCAGGGACTACCGGGCCGCCGTCGCTGCCCTCGGTGGGCGGACGAAGACCTATACGCATGATCGAACAGGCGTCGTGACTGTCACCGCGTGTGGAACGCAGCCCGGTACCAATCCCATCGTCGAACTCGTGCGTGAGAGCGGCATTGGGGGCCGTGCCGAGGCCAAGCAGATTCCCGGCGAGGTCTACGCGTATGACGCGGATACTCTCGCGCTCTTTCTCGGTAGCCTGTTCAGCACCGATGGGTCCATCGAGAAGACGCGCATCTCGTACAGCACCTCCAGCGAGGTGTTGCTCGACGATGTCGCCCACCTCCTCCTCCGGCTCGGGGTCGCGACGGTGCGCCGGACGCGCACCACCACACATCTGAAGAATTATGAACTGATCATCACCGATCAGGACGATGTGGTCCGGTTTGCGGAGCAAGTTGGTCCCTATCTCTGTCAGCGGAAAGCGTCGGCACTCCGTCGCCTCCGGGAGGACGCCGAGGCGCGTCAGCGTAGCCACTCCATCTATAATCTTCCAGCAGCGGTCACACCCCTCGTTCAATCCGCCAAGTATGCCAGTACCCGATCCTGGCGGGAAGGAGGGGAAGTGGCCGGGATTCCGGGGTCTACCCTGTCGTCAGGGATCAATTTCAAGACGCCGAATCGGGCGCTGAGCCGCCATCGGGTGGACGCTCTCGGTCGCGCGTTCGATAGCACCGAGTTGCAGCACCTGGCCGCGAGCGATGTCCTGTGGGATCCGATCATCGCCATTACGCCGGTAGGGGAGAAGGACGTCTTCGACCTCGCTGTGCCGCCGCACGCCAACTTCATTGCCTCGGATGTGGTCATCCACAATTCGATGGGCAAGAAGAAGAAAAAAATCATGGACGCGATGAAGCCCGAGTTCATCGCGGGTGCGGAGGCGCGCGACGTCTCCCGCGCGGTGGCCGAGGAAGTCTGGGAGATGATGGCCCGGTTCGCGGGCTACGGCTTCAACAAGTCGCACAGCGCCGCGTATTCCATCGTCGCCTACCAGACGGCGTACCTCAAGGCCCACTACCCCGCCGAGTTCATGGCGGCGGCGATGACCAACGAGATGGGCTCGACGGACAAGCTGTCGGTGGTGCTGGAGGAGGCCCAGAAGCAGGGCCTGGAGATGCTGCCGCCGTCGATCAACAAGAGCATGGCCCACTTCACCGTGGAGGACGGCAGCATCCGCTTCGGCCTGGGCGCCATCAAGGGCGTCGGCCTGGGCGCCATCGAGGCGCTCATCGAGACGCGCGAGGAGCACGGGCCGTTTACGTCCATCTTTGGCCTGGTCGAGCACCTGGACCTGCGCACCGTGGGCAAGCGGGCGCTGGAGTGCCTGGCCACCGTGGGCGCGCTGGACGACCTGGAAGGCCACCGCGCCCAGCTGGCCGAGGCCGTAGAGGCGGCGGTGCAGTACGGCCAGAAGGTGCAGGCCGACCGCGCCGCCGGGCAGAACTCGCTCTTCGGCGGCGACGGCGCCACGCCGGGCATGAGCATGGAGCCCAACCTGCCGATGGTGGAGCCGTGGACCATGGCGCGCCTGCTCAAGGAGGAGCGCGACCTGCTGGGCGTCTACGTCTCCGGCCACCCGCTCGACCAGTACCGCCCCGAGGCCACGGCCTTCGCCACGGCCCAACTCGGCGACGTCGAGGCCATCGTCGCTGCCGAGGAGCCGGATCCACAGGGCGACGGCTACGGCGGGCGACCCCGGAAGCCCGTCCACACCGTCTGCGGCATCCTGACCGACGTGCAGCGGCGCACCACCAAGAGCGGCAAGCCCATCGCCTTCGCCAGCATCGAGGACTTCACCGGGCAGGGCGAGATCGTCTGTTTCTCCAGCATCCTGGACCGCGTCCAGGCCTATCTGGAGGTGGACAAGGTGGTCATGGTGCGCGGCGAGACGGAGGTGCGCGGCGGCGACGTCAAGATCCTGGCGCGTGAGATCTGGCCGATGTGGAAGGTGCGCGAGCAACTGGTCAAGGCCATCATCCTCCGCATCGACACCGCCACCGTCCAACTCGACGCTCTGAACCGGCTTCAGCGCCTCTGCGACGAGAACCGGGGCCACTGCAAGCTCTACTTCGACCTCGTCGACCCCGACCTGCCGATGGGTCGCCAGCGCATCCGCAGCCGCAGCTACGTCGTCGACCCCACGCCCGAGCTCATGCGGGGCGTCACCCGCCTCTTCGGCCGCGACAACGTGGTGCTGGAGGGGGAGGCGTAGGTAGTTGATGGTGGATAGTGGGTGGTGATTCGGGGAACCTGAGGGGCACGGTGTTCCTTTGGTCATTCCGAGGTTACTTCGACGAGGCGTCGCAGGGAGCCCCTCGAACCGACCTCGCTCGAAACGCAACCTTGCCAACGGAATAGCGGAATAGCGACATCGAAACACCTTCACCCAGCATGT
>JAAAOL010000478.1 GCA_009908885.1 Bacteroidota bacterium
GGAGCCGCCGGCCGCCGGGCCGTCCGCGCATCGGTCTGCGTGATGCCGGTCAGCGGGACGTGGCGGGATCCGTGTCGGACGTCCCCTCGTCGCGCAGCGCCTGGTCGTTGAGCGTCCAGTCGTAGTCCATGTATTTGATGCGGTACTGGCCCGCCGCCAGCGAGTCGCGTACGGCGCCGTCGAAGTAGGGGGCGAGGTACTGCTGCACCCCCTGCTCGCCCGCCTCGAAGTCGCCGCT
Organism: Bacteroidota bacterium; assembly: GCA_009908885.1. Taxonomy (GTDB): domain Bacteria; phylum Bacteroidota; class Rhodothermia; order Rhodothermales; family JAAAOL01; genus JAAAOL01. Next base: position 239 of record JAAAOL010000478.1, read on the forward strand.
GAACCACTTGAAGATCTTCGACAGGCGGATCGTGCCGTCTTTTGCCGGGATCTGGTTTTTCTGCGGATCGGTGAGGAAGGCGCGTGCCTGCTCATCCAGCTGGGCATCCAGCCGCTCGGCGACGTAGGCCTCGTCGCGCAGGGGCGGGCAACTGACGGCGGCGCACACGATGGCGAAGTGGATGCGCGGCTCGTCGAAGCGGGGGCGGATGATGTCGTGCTCCACCTCGTCCAGCGACCGCATCGTACCCCCGACTTCGGCCACGTCGACCTTAAATGGCGTGTTGACCTTCGGGATGATGACGGTCGTGCCGACCCCGCCGACGGGGGTCAGGCGCAGGATGCTCTTCGTCGGGTAGTTGTCCACGATGAGCTTGAGGGCGAAGGCGTTGTAGACGTTGATCCAGAAGGCCAGCCGCTCCTGCTCGCTCAGCTGCGACGGGTCGGTCTCGGCCAGCGTCTGCAGGTAGGGCTGGAGCGCGCCGGACGCCTTGAGCCCCTCGTAGTCGACCCAGCTGTCCTCGACGTACGTGTCCAGGATTTCCGTAAACGGGCGGTGGTCGAACGCGGTCGGCTGCTGGATCGGCCCGTCCGCCGTCACGGGGTCCACCTGCACGCCGGAGCAGCCTGGGGCCGTCAGGAGGAGGAGGGCGACGAGGGCGAGGAGTCGGTAAAACATGGCATCAGCGGTGATGGGAAGGAGGAAGCGTAACGGGGAGCCGTGACGTTGTTGCACGGACGTCAACTTTGTTACGCGGTGCAGGTGCTATGCTACACGCCCATAGTCAGATAACTACTCGCCTGCCCGCACCTCGTGGACGACGCCCTTCGCATGAGCGCCATCATCCCGACGCTGGATGAGGCCGACGTCATCGCAGAGCGCGTGCGCCACCTGCAGCGGCACGGCGGCGAGGCGCTGATCGAGGTGATCGTGGTGGACGGGGGCAGCACGGACGACACCGTCGCCGAGGCCGAGGCCGCCGGGGCGACGGTGTTGCGCGGGCCAACGAAGAGCCGGGCAGGGCAGATGAACCGGGGCGCGAGGCACGCCAGAGGCGACGTGCTCTACTTCGTCCACGCCGACGCCCGCCCGCCGGACGCCTACCTCGACCACATCAGCGCGGCGCTGGCGGACGGCTTTCCGGTCGGCTGCTTCTGCTACCGGTTCGCCTCCGAGTCCTGGCTCCTCAAGGTCAACGCCTTCTTCACCCGCTTCGACCGGATCATGTGTCGGGGCGGCGACCAGACGCTCTTCATCACGCGGGAGCTGTTCGACAGACTGGGCGGGTTCGACGAAGACTACGTCATCATGGAAGACTTCGAGTTCATCCAGCGCGTGCAGGCGGTTGCACCATTCACGATTATTACGAAGGATGAGGTCGTCGTCTCGGCGCGCAAGTACGAGGAGAACAGCTACCTGCGCGTCAACCTCGCCAACCTCGTCGTCTTCACGATGTACCGCTTGGGCATCGCCCCGGAGACGCTGCGCGACACCTACCGGCGCCTCATCCGCCACCCGAAGGCGATTTGACGCTAGCGCTCACGCATCACGCACCACGCCAACATGCCTCGCACCGTCGTCATCACCGGCACCTCCACGGGCATCGGCCGGGCCACCGCGCTCGACCTGGACCGGCGCGGCTTCGTCGTGTTCGCCACGGTGCGGCGCGAGGAAGACGGCGAGCGGTTGCGGGCGGACGCCTCGGACCGGCTGCGCACGCTGCTGCTGGACGTGACGGACGAAGCGTCGATCCAGCGTGCAGCGGCCGAGGTGGACGACGCGGTGGGTGCGCAGGGACTGGACGGGCTCGTCAACAACGCGGGCATCGCGCGGCCCGGCCCGCTGGAGTTCCTGGAGCTGGACGACCTGCGGCAGCAGCTGGAGGTCAATGTGACCGGGCAGGTGGCGGTGACGCAGACCTTTTTGCCGCTCCTGCGCCGGGCGACGGGGCGGATCGTAAACGTCGGCTCCATCGGCGGACGGAGCGCGTTGCCGTTCGCCGGGGCCTACTGCGCGTCCAAGTTCGCCCTCGAAGCCCTTACTGATGCGTTGCGGATGGAGCTCAAAGCCGACGGCATCGCGGTCGCCCTCATCGAGCCGGGCAGCGTGGCCACACCCATCTGGCAGAAGGCCGTCGAGACTGAGTTGCCAGAGGAAGTCGTCGCCCGCTACGGTGCGGCGATCGACGGGATGAAGGCGGCCCTCGGCGAGACGGCGACGGAGGGCGAATCTCCCGAAACGGTCGCCCGCGCCATCCACCACGCCCTCACCGCCGATCCGCCGAAGACGCGCTACCTCGTGGGACGAATGGCCTACGTGCGCGCCGCCCTGCAGTGGCTCCCGGACCGCTGGCGCGACGCGCTCCTGCTGCGCCGTCTGACAGGGGGGTGAGTGTGGGAGGATGGGGGATTGGGCGTGTGGGGGCATGTCGCTCGCCCATACTCCCAACCGCTCATTCGCCCGTACTCCCAACCGCCCAGACGCTATCTTGCCAAACATGCCAGTCAAACCATGCGCTCTGTTCCGATGAACACCCGATACCAACGCCTCGTGGACGTGGACGGTC
>JAAAOL010000080.1 GCA_009908885.1 Bacteroidota bacterium
GGCAGGTGTACGTACAGCGAGAGGTCGCCGTGCGGCCCGTCGTTGGCCTCCTCGACCACGCTCAGATAGTCGCTGGGCCCGAAGGCGTCGGTGAAGTGCGGCGCCGTGGGATAGCTCGTGTAGCGCGGCCCCGGACGGTTGTACGTCTCGACGAGGTCGAGCGGAAACGTGTCGGATCGAACAGGCATGGCGGGCACAGACATGGAGGACGAAGGGCCTCCCCATGATAGGTGCTGGCGCCCGCGCCCGGTACCCGCAAAGTCACCATCGGCGCGTCGGAGGATGCCGGGCAGCGTGTAAGGAGTCGCCCTACACGCGTGTAATACTCCTGCCCTATCGCGTACCGTGGGGCAAAGACCACGGACCGCAGACAGCAGACGGCGGAAAAAGGCTCGTTCTGGCGGTCCGCCCCCGCATCCCCGGATCAGGTCCGGGGCCGGATGTGGGGTTGGACGGGTGTAGGCGTGGACGTATGGACGTGACGCTCCTCCAACCCTTCATGCTTTCAACCCTCCATACACCAACTCATGAACCGGAGTTGGTATGACAGGCACGGGCCATCGCTCCAGCAGCGCCTGCTCACGCATCACACACCACGTTCCAAGCTATCCGGACATCGCCAGGCCAACACGTTGTAATGCGCCCCGCCGTGGCCCCACGCTGGGACGAACCACAAAAAAAGCCGCCGCCCGGGAGCGAGCAGCGGCTTCGTCGATTCCCAAATGGGGTGTCGCGCGGTTACTCTTCACCGTCCGCCGACGGATCGCGGAAGTAGATCTCGTCGTCGAACATTTCCTGAATCGCGATCTCGGTCGGCTCCGGACGGAGTTCGTATTCGAGCGAGATGCGCGACTGCTCTTCCTGGTAGCGCGGGTCTTCGAGTTCCTGCTCGAAGCCGTCGTAGATGGCCAGCTTTTCGTCCAGTTCGGCCTTTTCCTGCGAGGCGACCTGGCGGGAGCGCTTGGAGAGGATCGCCACGCTTTCGTACAGGTTGCCCGTGGGATCAACCAGGGCGTCTACGTCGATGGTCTTGAGCGGCATGAGCGTCGTCGGCTAGGTACAGCGGTTACAGAGGTGCGGATCGCAGTAAGGCGCCGCAAGTGGGAGTGCACGCGGGCCCTGCCCGGATGTTCCTCCCTCACAGATTCTGAATCATCCCCACCACCCCCGCCCGGATCATGGCGACGGCGATGGCCGCCAGAAACAGGCTGGCCACCTTGGCGACGGCCTTCGACGTGGCCGCCCCCAGCTTCTTGATCAGCATCGGCCCGAAGAGAAAGCCGACGAGCACGAGCGTCAGGTTGGCCACCATCGAGGTGAGCGTGGGCAGGTAGCCGTAGCTCTGCTGGGAGACGAGGATGGTGGTGATGGCCGCCGGCCCCATGATGAGCGGAATGCCGAGCGGAACCACGCCGAGGCCGACGAGGTCCTCCGTGCCGCCGCCGCTCTTCTCCTCCGGCCCGCGCCGCTTGAAGTCGCCGAAGATGAGGTCCGTGATGCTGAGGATGAGCAGGATGAGGCCGCCGCCGACGCGCAGGTCGTTGACCGTGATGCCGAGGGTCTGGAAGATGACCTGCCCGGCGAAGAGAATCAGCAGGGCGATGGCGAAGGCCGTGGTGCCCGCCATGAGCACGAGCCGGCGCTGCGCCCGCATCGGGAGCCCCTCGGTCAGGCCGATGTAGAGCGGAAGCACCCCCGGCAGGTTGATGGCGACGAAGAGCGGCAGGAAGGCTTCGAGGTAGACGTTCACAGGCGAAACAGTAGAAGAGGGTTCGAGGTTCAGCACACCGCCCCGCGGCGGCGACGTGCCACAATACACTTCACGCCGCTCGCACGCGTAACCCGTATCGCACGACTGCTCCCCGCATGCCCCTCTTTTCAAGAAGCCTTCGTCGTCTGGCCCGCTGGGCGCCGCTCTTTTTGCTTTCCGCGGTCCTCGTCGCCTGCGCCGACCCGCCCGCGCCGCCGCCCGAGCCGGAGCCGGTGCCCTTCACCGTCCTCGGCCTGGGCCAGTCCGCCGACCTCGACACGACCGAGCGCGTCCTCCGCACCGCCGAGGCCTGGCAGGCCGTCCGCGACTCGATGCACCCCGCCGCCCCGTTCGAGGCGGTCGACTTCGACGAGCACATGCTGCTGGTCGTGGCCAACCCGGTGCCGTCCGGCGGCTATGGCATCGTGGTCGAGATCGTGACGCGCTCCGACAGCAGCCTCACGGCACACTATCTGCTCACCGAGCCGGGCGACGACTGCGCCGCGCCGCCCGCGCAGGTCGTGCCGTTCCAGGTGGTGCAGATCCCTCGCTCGCCCCTGCCCGTCACGTTCGAGCGCCGCGCCGCCGAATACCCCTGCACGCGCCGACAGTTGTTCTAGATGGTTCGTGGTGCGTAATGCGTGAGAGCATGCCACCGACGCATCCGCTCTCGCACGCATCACGGCGCACGCAATCACACCGTCACTTCTTGCCCGGCCAGCGCGGGATGTTCCACCCGCACGTCGCTCTCGACGAGGCCGTCGCGCAGGCGGATGATGCGGCGGGCGTGCCGGGCGATCTCGTCCTCGTGCGTGACCACGACCAGCGTGTTGCCGCGCCGGTAGAGTTGCTCGAAGAGGCGCATGATGTCCTCGCCGGTCTTGGTGTCCAGGTTGCCCGTGGGCTCGTCGGCCAGGATGATCGACGGGTGATTGGCCAGCGCTCGGGCCACGGCCACGCGCTGCCGCTGCCCGCCGGAGAGTTCGTTGGGCTTGTGGTCGATGCGGTCGCCGAGGCCGACGTTCTGGAGCGCCTCCTCGGCCCGCTCCCGCC
>JAAAOL010000394.1 GCA_009908885.1 Bacteroidota bacterium
CGTCACGTCCATACGTCCACGCCTACGCACGTCCAACCCCAAATCCGGCCTCGCGGGGCTGCGTCATACCACAATGGTTCAGCCGGATTTGGTATTATACAGATTCAGCGTGTTGATGTCCGGATCTTGGTGTCACCCGTCGTGGTGCGTGGTCCGTGGTGCGTGGTGCGTGGTGCGTGATGGGAAAGGGCCATCGCTCCATCAGCGCTTTTCACGCATCACGCAATACGCATCATATTCTCGACGATACGGACATCGCCCAGCGAAAGCGGCATTATCGCCGGGCGGCCACCGTCGCGGCGGAGCGCGCGGCATCCGATGCGCCCGTCGCGTCTGCGATCATCTCCAGAAACGCATCGAACAGGTAGCGGCTGTCGTGCGGGCCGGGCGACGCCTCGGGATGGTACTGTACGCTCATCCCGGCGAACTGCTTGAAGCGCAGCCCCTCAATGGTGTCGTCGTTCAGGTTGACGTGCGTGACGTCGGCAACGGCAGCATCGATGGTGTCTGGGTCGACCGCGAAGCCATGATTCTGCGTCGTCACCTCCACGCGGCTCGTCTGTAGGTTCTTGACGGGCTGGTTCGCCCCGCGGTGCCCGACGTACATCTTGTAGACCTCGATGTCCTGCGCCAGCGCCATCAGCTGATGCCCGAGGCAGATGCCGAAGATGGGCAGTCCCGTGCCGATGGCCTCGTCCGCCATGGCGATGGCGTCCGGCATGGCACGCGGGTCGCCCGGGCCGTTGGAGAGGAAGAGCCCGTCCGGCGTCCAGTCCATCACGTCGGACAGCGGCGTGTGGCCCGGGAAGACGCGCACGCTGCAGCCCCGGTCGCGGAAGGAGCGCAGGATGTTCAGCTTGCAGCCGAAATCGTACACGGCGATGCGCGGCCCGTCGCCCGTGGCGTAGTCGTACGCCGCATCCGCCGTCACGCGTGAGGCCAGTTCCAGCCCATCCATCGACGGCCACGTGCGGGCTTTCTCGACGAGGCTTTCCTCGTCCAGGTCGACCGACGAAATGACGGCGTTCATCACGCCCTGGGCGCGGATGTGGCGGACGAGACGGCGCGTGTCGACCCCCGTGATGCCGACGAGTTCGTGACGGCGCATCCAGTCGGCAAAGGTCTCGTCGGCCAGCGGGTTGGACGGGCGGTGCGTGAAGGCGCGCACGACGAGGCCGGCCACCATCGGGCGCGGCGCCTCCAGATCCTCCTCCGAGGCGCCATAGTTGCCGATGTGCGGATACGTCATCATCATGATCTGCCCGTGGTAGGACGGGTCGGTCATGATTTCCTGGTAGCCCGTCATGCTCGTGTTGAAGCACAGCTCACCGCCGGCTTCACCGACGTGGCCGACGGCGCGGCCGGTGACCACGGTGCCATCGGCGAGGGCGAGCTTACAGACAGCGGACGGATCGGGAGTGGCGGTCGTCATCGTGGGGCGAGGGACAGGAAAGCAGGTCGGGGCGATGGCGTACAAAAAAACCTTCCCGATGAGGCGGGAAGGTCATCCATCCTGGCGCGGTGACCAGGCGGGGAAGGTATGCGGCGTTCCAGCCATGGCGCAGCGCGTCGGGCACGGATGGACGGGGGCGTCGTCGCCGGTTCTGTACTTGAGCGGTCGGCTCGGGTTCCAGCCGTTCTGGCTTTTGAAGGCGCGGCCGCCCGCGGGGGCCATCGCGTGCTGGCCTCCGCCCATTCTGCCCCACGCCCCGGCGGTGGGTCGGTCGTTTCCGCCCCTCTGCACCCAGAACATCCCTTGGCGCCCGAGGGTACAGACTGGGCTGACCGACTCCTCAATGACCCGCTGCCTCTCACCGCTCCGTGCCGCGCTCGACCCGACATCGCTTCCAGGTCGCGTACGAAGTCCGCATCCTCGCGGGCATCGTGGCGGCGCTGTTGTTGTGCATCGGCCTGGTGCAGCTGTGGCCCGCGCCTGCATCTGACGGCGACGACCGGGTGTATTCGACGCGTCCGCACGAGGCCATCCAGATCGACGACATCCGCCCGACGCGCCAGGCCCGGAAGGCGCCCCCGCCGCCTCGCCCGCCTGTGCCCATCATCGTCCCGAACGACGTGCCGCTGGAGGAGGTGGAGCTGGAGTTTACCGACGCGCTTCCCGTGCCCGACCCCGGCGACGACACCGAGCAGCAGGAAGGCACCGCCGAGGAGGGCCCGCCCGCGCGGCTGGCCAGCGTGGAGGTCGGCCCGAAGCTGGTGCGCATCCACCAGCCGGACTATCCCCGCGCGGCCAAGCGCAAGGGCGTCAAGGCCGAGGTGGTGGTCGAGGTCCTCATTAACGAGCGGGGCCGCGTGCAGGAGGCGACGATCGTGGAGCGCTTCGTGCTGGGCAAGGACGAGGACGACCCCAAAGAGCCGGTCGCCCAGCTCGGCTACGGCCTGGAAGAGGCGGCCCTGTCGGCGGCGCAGCAGTGCCTGTTCCGGCCGGCCCGCAAGAACGGCACGCCCGTGCGCAGCTACACGACCGTCACGCTCGTCTTTGGCGTGTAGTCGTGATGCGCGGTCCGTGATGCGTGCATCGCCAGGCGAAATCGGCGTCAGAGGTCTTCCCACCTTGCGTCTTCCACCTCGACTTCCCCGAAGGCGCGCGACGTTCGCGTCGCCGAGGAGGACGATGACTCAGTGGACTCCCCCACCTGCCCCGTGCGTCGGCCCGCCGGATCGTCCAGCACGGCGCGCACCAGGTTGGCGACCGATTTCAGCATCAAGTAGAGCAGCACCGCGATGAGCGCGGCCTTAATCAGCACCGACATGGGACGTTCGGCTCGTTGG
>JAAAOL010000349.1 GCA_009908885.1 Bacteroidota bacterium
CATCGGCTCGTTCCAGACCGTCGCGACGGAGTTTCGGATGCTGGACGCCGACGACCCGGACGGCGACTTCACCGTCATCGCGCCGCGAGAGCGGGGGCACGAGTACCGCGTCGACCACGTCGGCGACCACCTCTACATCCACACCAACGCGGACGGGGCGACCAACTTCAAGCTGATGCGGGCGCCTGTCGCCACGCCGGGCCGCGCCCACTGGACCGACGTCCTGCCGCACCGCGACGACGTGCTGCTGGAGGACTTTCAGCTCTTCAACGACTACCTCGTGGCCGAGGAGCGGCACGACGGGCTCGTCCGCCTGCGCGTCCGCCCGTGGGATGAGCCCGACGCCGAGCACTACATCGCCTTCGACGAACCCGCCTACCTCGCCTACGTCGGCCAGAACGCCGAGCCCGACACCGACGTGCTGCGCTTCGGCTACACGTCCATGACGACGCCCAACTCGGTCTACGACTACGACATGGCCACGCGCGAGCGGACGCTGCGCAAGCGGACCGAGGTGCTGGGCGACTTCGACCCGGACGCCTACACGACGGAGCGCCTGTACGCCACCGCCGAGGACGGCACGCAGGTGCCCATCTCGCTCGTCTACCGCACGGAGCTGTTCACGCAGGACGGTACCAACCCGCTCCTGCTCTATGGTTACGGCTCCTACGGCAACAGCCTGGACGCGAGCTTCAGCGCCGCGCGGCTGAGCCTGCTGGACCGCGGCTTCGTCTACGCCATCGCCCACGTGCGCGGTGGCGAGGAGATGGGCCGCCCGTGGTACGAGGACGGCAAGCTGCTCAACAAGAAGAACACCTTCACCGACTTCATCGCGTGCGGCGAGCACCTCGTGGCTGAACGGTACGCCGATCCCGAGCGCCTCTTCGCGATGGGCGGCAGCGCGGGCGGCCTGCTGATGGGCGCGGTCGTCAACATGCGGCCGGACCTGTTCACCGGGGTCGTGGCGGCGGTGCCGTTCGTGGACGTGGTGACGACGATGCTGGACGACAGCATCCCGCTCACCACCAGCGAGTACGACGAGTGGGGCAACCCCAACGACCCCGACTACTACGACTACATCCTGTCCTACTCGCCGTACGATAACGTGACGGCGCAGGACTACCCGCACCTGCTGGTCACCACCGGGCTGCACGACTCGCAGGTGCAGTACTGGGAGCCCGCCAAGTGGGTCGCCAAGCTGCGCACCACCAAGACGGACGATCACCGCCTGCTGCTCAAGACCAACATGGAGGCCGGGCACGGCGGCGCCTCGGGCCGGTACGAGCGCTACAAGGAGACGGCCTTCGAGTACGCCTTCCTGCTCGACCTCGCGGGCGTCACGTCGACCCCGGCAGAGGAGCCGGAAGGGTAACGGCTGGACCGCGGACGACGGACCGCGGACCGCTGCGGAGGGTGTTACGCATCACGCGATACGTACTGCGCGGCACGCATCAATCCGCCACGTCCACCGTCGCTTCCAGGTGCACGTCGCCCGTGAGCGAGTTGGTGATGAGGCAGACGCGCTCGGCCCGTTCGAGGGCGGCATGTGCTTCCTCGGCGTCCGTCTCCGGAGGGATGCGCAGCGTGGCCCGGATCGTGTACTCGGTGAACTGCGTGACGCGGTCCACCCGGTCGAGCACGCCCTCCGTCTCGCACGACAGCGACACCCAGGCCAGCTTGTTTGCGGTGGCGATGGAGCGGAAGGTGAGGATGAGACAATCGGCCACGGCGGCCACGAGCAGCGTCTCGGGCGACCACCGATCGCCTGGCCCGCCGAACTCAGCGGGTGGGGCGGATTGCAGGGACGGCAGGTTCTCACTATCGAGCGTGACGTCACTGTCGGCATCGGCCGCCGCAGCGACGGTATAGCGATGGGGAAAAGAGTCCATAACGGAAGGGTCGGGCTGTGAGAGGCTAGGCGGCGGGACGGCAGTGTCTGCAAGAACGTCGTTGCCCGGCTCACCCTCAATGCGGCGACGACGAAGATCCCGTGCGACTCGGCGGGGGGTGACGGAGCGGTGCTGCATGGCTATCTTACCCCCACGCTGTTCGTTCGTCCTGTTGGGGCAACGACCGCAGACGACGGACGGCAGACCGCGATTGGTGCATCCCCATCAGGCGGTCCGCGGTCCGTCGGCTGTCGTCCCCTCACGCATCCGGTGTAATCAAACCTGGGTTGTCCACCCTCACCGGCCACCTGCCCGATCCATCGCATGACCTCCTTCCAGGTGCTTCTCGTCCTCGCGTGCCTCGCCGGTCTCGGCGGGGTCGTGCTGGCGCGGGCCTACTACCACATTCGGAAGCGGCGCCGCTTCGCCGCCGACGTGTACGAGCGGTTTCAGCAGGCCGCCGCGGCTCGGCAGCAGGGCGAGGTGGATGACGAAGCCGTCACCTGGCTGACGTACCACGCCGATCGGATGCAGCGCTACCTGGTGGAGCAGGGCATCGTCACCTACGCCCCGTCGATGGCGGACTATCCGGGCGTTACGCTGGAGGACGACGCCACGCTCCAGCAGGGGCAGGCGCTACTGCTCGACGCGCTGCCGCAACTCCGCGCGCCCCACGCCGACGCTCGCGGCCTCGACCGGGTGGACGAGCTGCTGGTCCGCTACCTCGGCGCGACCGAAGAAGAACAGCGGCAGCGTGGATGGCGCCTGCTCAACCCGCTGCTGTGGCTGCGCGAAGGCATCCGCGCCGTACTCCTCAGTCCGATCTATCTCCTGCACGGGTTCGACCTCGTCCGCGCGACGACCGTGCGGCGGATCGGCGAGGCAGTGCTGGTCAAGCTGCTCGTGCTGATCGTCTACCTCGTCGTCGTGCTGGGTGCCGCCGCGATCGTCGTCTTCGGCTGGGAGCAGGTCATCGCCGTCATGCAGGAGGCCTCGGCGTGGATCAGATAGCGGGGCGACGGGGGCGGACCACGATGGAACCCCCGCGACGGCGCATCGTGCATTCGCTGCTGCCGGAGTCCTCACTGATCCCCTCAGCGGCTCCTGGAACAGAATGTGCAGGGGCATTCATCCCTTCGTTCTCACTCAGCACCATCGAACGCATCATGAAACACCATAGCCATCTAGCCTGGATCGCCGCGCTGTGCCTGCTGCTCGGCCCGATGACCGCCCTCGCGCAGGACTCGCCCGTGGGGCACTGGAAGACGATCGACGACGAGACGGGCGAGGCGCGCTCCATCGTCGAGATCTACGAGAAGGACGGTGAGCTGTACGGCGACATCGTCGAGATCCTGAAGGCGCGCGAGGACGCTCCGCGCAACGAAGAGGGCGTCATCATCTGCGAGGCCTGCGACGGCGACCGGCACGACAAGCCCGTCGAGGGGCTGAACATCATCTGGGAGATGGAGAAGGACGGCGACCAGTGGGCGGGCGGGCGCATCCTGGACCCGGAGAATGGCAAGGAGTACAAGGCCAAGATGTGGCTGGAAGACGGCAACCTGATGGTGCGCGGCTTCATCGGCTTCTCGCTCATCGGGCGGACGCAGGAGTGGCTGCCCGCCGAACAGGACGCGACCGGCAGCGAAGGGTAGTCGCGCTGGAGGGCGCGGGGCGTTTGGGCGGTCGGGGAACGTCGCAGGGCGGCCCCTTCGACCGTCCTGCCTTCCGCCACTCGTGGTCTACACCCAGAACGACGTGAAGCCTTCCGTCAGCAGGCGTTCCCACATGAGGCAGAGGCGCGCGGCGGTGCGCGGAAAGCGCGCGTCGGGATAGGCGTTGGGGCGTCCGGCGGCGTCCCACGCGTCGAGCACGCTGCGGGCGTCGGCGTCGTCCTGGAACGCGGCGCCGGTGACGGCCCAGCCGAGCAGCCCGCGCACGGCCTGCCGGAGCGCCCGGCTGCCCCCGGCGAGGCGCGGCAGCACCTTCATGTGCAGTGCCAGGTCGAGCGGGTCGACGGCGGCGCCCTCGCGGGTGCGGAATGCCTCGGGCGTGGCGGCGGCGTGCAGCAGAAAGAGCGCCACCTCGTCGCGGGTGCGGTAGGCCACGTGCAGCTGGGCAGGGGCGAGCCAGGTGTTGGCCGCATCCAGCGCCGCCACGGCCCGGTCGATGGTCGCGCGCTCGTCGTCCGACAGGTCTTCCAGCTCGGCCAGGCGGATCGCACGCGGGTGCCAGGCCTGCACCGGCCAGCGCCCCGGCTCCGGCGGCGCCTCGTCGGCCTGCGCCCACGCGGTCAGGTCCACGTCGGACAGTTCGAGCGTGAAGGCGCGGTCCAGCACCTTGCGGCTGAAGCCGTGCGCGCTCTCGTCCATGTTGACGGTGCCGACGAGCGCCAGGTTGGGCGGCATCCGCACGCGGCCCCAGTCGCTGTCGGCGGCGGGCAGGGCGCGGTCCAGCAACGGGCCGGTCGCGTAGCCGCTGCCGGTGGCGGGGCGGCGGTCTTCGAGGCGGCTCAGCACCTCGGCGAAGTATTGCTCCACGCGGGCCAGGTTCATCTCGTCGACGATGGCGGTGACGTGATGCAGCGGCGTCTGCGCGGCCTCGCGGGCGATCTGCAGAACGGCTCCGGGGCGAAAGCGCCCGCCGAGGTCTACGTAGCCCAGCACGTCGGCGCTGTCGGTCCAGTCGGGCCGCACCGGGATCAGGGCCGACGCGCCGCCCGTGGCCGCCTCGACCAGCGCGGGCAGTTTCGACTTGCCCGTGCCCGTGACGCCGGCCAGGATGACGAACGGTTTTGTCCGCACTGCCGTCACGTACGCCGCGATCTCCCACGGCGCGTAGACGTACCCGCGCGCCGCGATGTGGTCGATGAGGTGCTCCATCGCCGCCGCCCGGTCGAACGGTCGTGGGGGCTCGTACGCAGCGCCCGGCTCCTCTACCGCCGTCCGCGCCGCTCGCTGTTCGCGCCGCGCCGTCAGGTACTCGCCGTAGGCGGCCATCACCTTTTCCAGTTCGATGCCCGACGCCTGCCGCGCTCGCACGAGGAACTCCAGCACCTTCTCGTCCACGCGAGGCAGCGGATGTAGCACCTGCCGCACCACCGCGCCGAAGTCGCCGTCGTACTCGCGCGTCACCTCCAGCCGATCGTGGAAAGCGTCGTACGGCACGAACGCTTCTTCCGAGAGCCGCACGACGGACCGCACCCGCACGCGCCACGGATAGTTGCCCGTCGTGACGAGCGGCGTCGTATCCCGGAAGGCCGCGCTGGTCGCCTCGAACATGCCCGCGATGACCTTCGAGCCGGACAAGTAGGCGAAGAGGGTGTCGCCGGGCCGGACGTCGTCCAGATGCTTCCGGCCGACCTTGCGGATGGCGAACGTGCCTGTCTTGACGTAGACGGGGTAATTCTCCGGCGGCACCGCCCAGATCCAGGCGCGGCGCGTCGGCGGGGCAGCGCGTGAGCGGTCCTCAAGCGGAGCAGGCTCGTCGATGGCTTTGTGGAGGTGGGTGAAAGGGGAGCGAGGTCGTCGATGGCCGTACGGGCCACCGGGGGATCAATATACAGATCACGACGATGTAAGCAGGCGAGGCGCCCCGCCCCGCGACGAACGCGCTCTGCCGCCTGCCCGATTCCCCCTGATTGCCCGTGCGCGACGAGGACTGTGTGGACTTCTTGCAGTGGGCCCTGCCGAAGCTGGACAAGCGCTGGCCCGGCTTCCGCAAGGTGCGGGGGCAGGTCTGCAAGCGCATCGACCGGCGCCTGGCCGAACTGGAGTTGGCGGGCGGCATCGACGCGTACCGCGACTACCTGGCGCGTCACCCCGACGAGTGGGCCGTGCTCGACGGGTTCTGCCGCATCACCATCTCGCGCTTCTACCGGGACCGCGGCGTCTTCGAGGCGCTGGCGCAGCACGTCCTGCCAGACCAGATCGCCCGCCTCCGGGAGCGCAGCGGCGCGACATTGCGCATCTGGAGTGCGGGCTGTGCCTCCGGCGAGGAGCCCTATACGCTCCGCATCCTGTGGCAGCAGGCCCTGGCCGAGGCGCATCCCGACGTCCGCCTCCGGATCGTCGCCACCGACGCGCAGGCCCACATGCTGGAGCGCGCCCGCCGCGCCTGCTACCCATCCGGTACCCTGGCGCACCTGCCCGACGCGTGGCGCGCCGCCGCGTTCGAGGTGCGTGACGTCGAGGGTGATGACGACCACTGCCTGCGCCCGGCCTACCGCACCGGCATCACGTTCCGGCAGCAGGACCTGCGCACCACGATGCCGGACGGGCCGTTCGCCCTCATCCTGTGCCGCAACCTCGCCTTCACCTACTTCGCCGAGCCGCTCCAGCGCGCCGTGCTCGACGGCCTGCGCGCTCGCCTCACCCCCGGCGGCGTCCTCGTCCTCGGCAAGCACGAGGAGTTGCCCGCAGGGCGCGGCTTCGAAGTCGTCGACGAGCACCGGCGCCTCTACCGGCGGGCAGACGGCGCGTAGAGACGACAGGCGGTAGATGGCCCGGAGCTACCGGGTGGTCTCCTCCACGGCCTCGGGTGGCCAGACGATCACGTCGAGGCGACGAGCGAAATGCAGCAGCGGGTCTCCGTCGGCCTGCAGCCCCCACGGCGCCAGCACCTCGTTCTGCGCGATGTCCGCCTCGGCCCGTTGCAGCGGCCACGGGGCGTGGTGCACCTCGGTGCGCAGCAGGCGTCCGCGCTTCGTCTGGGCGTAGAGGCAGTAGCGTTCCGTCAGGAAGTGCTCCAGCGTTCCCGGCGTGGCCGCGTACGGCGTCGAAGAGGGCCGATAGTGGGCCTCGAATCGCACGTCGTCCCGGCGGCGGGTGGACGCGTAGGCGATGCCGTCGTCGGTGGGGCGGATGTCCATGCGGGCCCAGTAGTACGGCAGATGAAAGAACGTGCGGGCCGCCCAGACCGCGACGGGGTTCGCGGCGTCCAGGCTCAAGAACCACACGCCCGGCTTGCCGTCTTTTTCGACGTACAGCCGCACGTTCAACTCCGGGAAGGCCGAGATCCAGGGCAGGTCGGGCCAGGGGCGCCGCATGACGCCCTCCATCCGAAACGGCACGACGCCGACCCAGCTGCTGCCGTCGAACGTCTGGATGGTCAGCGCCTCCGGCACCAGCGGGCGTAGCGCCGCCGCCGGGACGGGCCAGTGGGCGAACAGGAGGTCGCACCAGGACTGCCGCCACGTCCACCGCCCCGGCGGCACGGGCCAGGGGCGATGGGCCGTCTCTTTCAGTGCAGGATGCATGATAGCAACGGTCTGGTTGAGCAGGGGCGCCGCTCCGGCACGTCCTCACCGCAGGTAGTAGTTGTACACGGCGAAGGGCACGAACTGGGCGACGAGATCTCGGGGGATTTCCGGATACCGTTCGGCCCAGTCTGCGACCATGCGGTCGACGTCGAAGTCGCGGAGGTCTACGTATTCGCCGTGAGGGCCCTGATAGTAGTCGGACGCCTTCCGCCGGTGCAGTTCGCGGGCCAGCTCGCGGGTGAACGCGCGGAGGCGGTCGATGGCGTCCTGGTCGTACGCGCCGAGGTCCTTGCGTCGCAGCGCGCGGCGGATGCTATTGTCCGTCTCGTCCGTGTCGGAGCCGCGATGCTCGCCCTTGAGGAATTGCAGGGCCGTCGCGGCGTAGTCTCTGGACAGTTGGTCTGCCACGGCAGTTTTCAGCGCCTGTGTTGAAAAATGGATCGTGGACGCAGCATTCTGGGGACCGCTCACCGCCGGATCAGTCCGCTCGGGAACGCCACGACGCTCTCGTTGCCGTCGATCCCCACGGTGGCCACACTTTCTAGCTGAACGGATTGACGATCTCCATGCGCTCCTCGACGACGAATCCGCCCTGCATGTCCTCGGAGTAGAGGGTCGCTACGCCACTGTGAAGAGCGCTCGATACGATGACGCTGTCCCAGAAGGAGAACGCATGGTTTTCACGGAGCCGGGAGGCCCGAGTCAATATGGGGCGACTCAACTGCACCACAGAATAGCGGCGATAGAAGGAAGTGATGAGGTCGCGGATCTCACGCTCCGAGAAGCGTCCCGTCCGCAGCAGGTTGATGCTCACTTCGTTGATGACCTGCGTGCTGACGGCTGGCTGTTCCTGCCGCAGGAGCACACGGCCTGCTTCCGACTTTTGCACGTCCTGTCCGTCGATGAAGGCGTAGAGCCAGATGTTCGAGTCGACGAAGCAGGTAGGTCGGTCAGGTGCGCTCATACAGATCGTCGCGTCGCATCGGGGTGAAGTGCTCGATGTGACGAGGGGCGTCGAGCAGGCGGCCGATCAGGTCCTCGGAGGCATCGTCCTCGTCGTCGGAGAGCACCAGCACGCGTACGCGTCCCGTCAGGCGCTCGCGATACTCTTCAGGGATTTCGATGACGCCCCCGCGGATCGCTGCGCGAAATTCGATGGCTTCCATCGCCTCATCGGAAATAGGAGAAAGGGCTGTGTAGTCTTAGAGCCGAAACGCCCGCACGAAGTTTCTGGCGATCCGTTCCGTGTCGCTCACCGCCGGATCAGTCCGCTCGGGAAGGCCACGACGCTCTCGTTGCCGTCGTGGCCCACGGCGGCCACGCCGAAGAGGTAGTTGTCGATGATGACGTTCTCCAGCGTGTACTCGGTCACGTCCGGCCCTACGAAGCGGCTGTCGGTCCACTGCGGCGCGGTGGTCCGGCGCCAGTACAGTTTGTAGCCCGCCAGGTCCGGGTCGTCCACGGGGTCCCAGGCCAGCGTGGTGGAGGGCTGCACGGCCCCGCCGATGCGGACGTTCTGCGGGGCGGGCGGCGCCCAGGCCAGGCCCGCCAGCGTGATGGCGTTGACGCCCGTCAGCTTGGCGGCATAGTCGAAATCCACGAACTCCACGAGGTCGCCGTACTGGAGGCCGTCCTCCACGCGCACGTCCTGGTGCTGCTGCGTGTAGTTCTCGTGCGTCTCCATCAGGCGCACGCCGGGAAAGCCCGCCTCGTTGAAGGGCCGATGGTGCCCGCCGCGCCCGAAGCGGTCCAGCCGGTAGATCATCATGGCGTCCAGGTTGGGCAGGTAGGCTTCGGCCATGTGGTCGATGTAGCGAGCCAGCTGGCGCGAGGGGCCGTCCACCTCACCGCCGAAGAAGCGCCGCAGATAGTGCTGGCGCAGCGAGTCGGTAGCCGGGACGGGTTCGGAGAAGACGCGGAAGGTGGTGTTGTCCTTCACCCCGTCGATGCCCTCGGTGTTGCCGATCATGTCGTTGTTGAGCACGCCGACGAGGTCCCACCCTTCGGCCCGAGCCACCTCGGCCATGTGGCGGCCGCCGTAGAGGCCCTGCTCCTCGCCGGAGAGGCCGGTGTAGATGATGCTCGTCGGGAAGTCGTACTGCGAGAGGACGCGGGCGGCCTCCAGCGCTCCGGCCATGCCCGAGGCGTTGTCGTTGGCCCCCGGCGCGTCGATGGTGGCGTCCATCACGTCCGAGGCGCGCGAGTCGATGTCGCCGCTCATGACGACGTAGCGGTCCGGGTAGCGGGTGCCGCGCTGCACAGCTACGACGTTGACGACCCACGTGTCCTCGGGGATGCGCGAGTCCGGGTCGCCCTCGACGAGGTCGCGCTGATAAAACACCTCCAGGCAGCCGCCGCAGTCCGCCGAAACCTGGTCGAACGCGGCCTTGATCCAGCGCCGCGCTGCGCCGATCCCGCGCGTGTCCGAGGTGGTGTCGGAGAGCGTATGGCGCGTGCCGAAGTCCGCGAGCGTGCGGATGTCGGCCGCGATGCGCTCGGCGGAGACGGCCTCCAGGATGTCGTACATGCGCAGGTCGGTGGCGGGCGGCGGGGTGAGCGACTCCTGCGCAGAGGTGGTCAGCGGGAACAGAAGCATCGCCAGCAGGGCGACGCAGCGTCGGGCAAGCATGTGGGGGCGAGGCATCGGGTGGGACGGACGACGATGCTGCAAGGTACGCATCGCGCCACACTTCCTCCGCATCGGCCGCCGCGGACGGCTATGGCGCCCGGTCGTCACACGAGGCGGCCGCATGACGCGGGCGGGCTGGCGCCGGGACTACGGGAGGCCCAGCGCGAGGTACATCAGCCGTCCCTGTCGCTGCACGTGCGCCGAGACGGTGGCCTCGGGCGGCAGGCCGTCGACCACGGCTCGCAGCTGCTCCAGGCTGGTGATGCGCTGTCCGTCGAGCCCATACAGCACGTCGCCGGGCTCCAGCCGCTCGCCCCAGGATGCCATCGGTCCGTCGCTGGCCGCGATGAGGAGGCCGTCCGGGTGGCGCAGCCGCGGAATCAGCCGCGCCATCTCTGGCGTCAGGGGCAGCACCAGCACGCCCAGGCGATCCACGCGGTGCTCCTCCGGCGAGGCGGCCTTCGTGAAGCGGGTGAGCGGATCCTGCCGCTCCACGACCTGCACCGAGGCGGTGAGCGTGCGCCCCTGCCGCCACAACTCCAGCTCCACGACTTGCCCGAGCGCACCGTACAGGTTCACGTCGAACTGCCGCGCGTTCTCCATAAACTTGCCGTTCAGGCGCACGATGACGTCGCCCGGTTGCAGTCCGGCCTGCGCGGCGGGGCCTCCGGGATACACGTCGCCGAGGACGACGCGGTAGGGCCCGCGGAGGCCGAGCGCTTCGGCCAGCTCGGGCGTCAGCGTCTGGGCGTGCACCCCGATGATGCCGCGCCGCACGTGCCCCCGCGCCCGGATCTGCCGGTAGATGGTCTCGACGATGTTGCTGGGCGCCGCGAAGCCGAGCCCGTCGCTGCCGCCCGATGGCGACAGGATGAAGGTGTTGATGCCGACGACCTCACCCTCCGTGTTGACGAGCGGGCCGCCGCTGCTGCCCGGGTTGATCGGGGCGTCCGTCTGCACGTACACCATCGGGTCTTCGTCGCGAATCTGGCGCCCGGTGGCGCTCACGATGCCCATGCTGACCGAGTTTTCCAGGCTGCGTGGGCTGCCGAAGGCGAAGACCACCTCGCCGGGCCGCAGGCGGTCCGAGTCGCCGAACGGCAGGTGCGGGAAGCCCGATCCTTCCACGCGGAGGACCGCCAGGTCCGTCTCCCGGTCGATCCCGAGGAGGGTGGCGTCCAGCAGGTCGCCGCGGGGACGGACGATGGAGGTTTTTCCGGGAGGGCCCTGGGGCGCCCGGGCGAGGCGCACGTCGACGTCGTAGGCTCCCGCGACGACGTGGGCGTTGGTGACGATGTAGCCGGTGGAGTCCACGATGACGCCCGAGCCGATGCTCGCGCTCCCCGCCTGCTGCTGCGAGCGCTGCGCCTGGCGCCGGTAGCGATGCGCATGCACCTGCACCACCGCCGCGTTGACCTGGCGCGCCAGCGACCGATAGCCCTGGCTCAGGCGGGCGATGTCCTGCAGCGCCTCTCCGTCCGCCGGGCGGGGCTGGGCCTGCCCGGGACGCCCGAGCACCAGCGACAGCATCAACACAAACAATCCAGACCGCACGATCATCGGCACCATCATCTCCAGAGTCAAACTCCGCGTACGTTGAGCGAGCACTATGCGTTAGTAAGCACGAGAGGGCCGGGACGTTACAGCCCGGTCGTCACACGAGGCGGCAGTCTCGGGGCCGTCCCAGAGACACTTTTCCCTTGCACCTCATCGGCGCACCACCTTCTTTCTGACACGTCCTTTTCCCACGACCCGCCCTGCCCGATGAAGCCGTTCGCTGCCGTTCTTCTGACTGCCCTTCTCGTCCTTCTCGCTGGCTGCGACAGCGCGGGGAGCGACGAGGACGATTCGCCCCTGCTCCGTGCGGAAGCCAACATGGGCAACTGGACCTGGATTCCTGTCGATGGCGCACAGTGTCGCGACGGCTCGGCCACCGGCCTCGGCGTGCGGCTGCAGGAGGGGGCAACGGGCCTGTTGATCTACCTGGAAGGCGGCGGCGCCTGCTTCAACGACGTGACCTGCGCCACCAACCCGAGCTTCTTCGGCGAGGCGGAGTTCATGGCGCGCACGGCTGCGAACGGAGACGACGGCATCTTCAGCCGCACCAACCCGGCCAACCCGGTCGGCGCCTGGAACGCCGTCTACGTGCCGTACTGCACGGGCGACGTGCACGCGGGCGACGCGCCGGACACCGAGGTCGGCTTCTTCGGGCCGCAGCAGTTCGTGGGGCATCGCAACCTGGAGCGCTACGCCGCCCTGCTCGGCCCCTACTTCGCCGACCAGGAGCAGATCCTGCTGACCGGCGCCAGCGCGGGCGGCTTCGGCACGCTGATCGCCTACGACCTGCTCGCGGAGACCTTCGGCGCGACGGTGGGGACCGAGAACATCGTCCTGCTGAACGACTCGGGCCCGATCGTGCGTGACGACGCCGTGCTCGCCCCGAGCTTGCAGCAGACCTGGTTCGACCTCTGGAATCTGGGCGCGACGCTGCCCGACGACTTCCCCGCGCTCGACCCGTCGGGCGACGGCTTCGAGGCGGTCTACGCCTACTACGCCGAGACGTACCCGGAGGCCACGTTCGGGCTGCTCTCCCACGAGCGCGACGAGACCACCCGCTTCTTCTTCGGCTTCAGCGCCTACGACGGCAACACGGTCCCGCCGCCGGTGGACGCCGCGGCCTTCGAGGGCGCCCTCTACGACCTGCGCGCCGCTCTGCCGGACGCCTGGGGCACCTACTACCGCGCCGGGACGGATCACACCTTCATCGGCGTCGACCAGCGCTTCTACACGGAGACGACCGACGGCGCCACCGTGGCCGACTGGCTGGACGACCTGCTCGCCGGAACCGCGACCGACGTGGCCCCGCCCGTGCCGGCCACGCCTGCGCCTGCGGTGCGGCCGTGACGACGGTGCCTTTCGTAGGGAGGTCGGCCTTTTCGGCTCGGAAACTGCTGAAACGGGTCGGCTTACGCTCAGGAACCCGGTATGCAGGGCGGAGGTAAGGGCGATAGTAAGGAGTTCTACGAGCAAGGTGCGCCCATGCCCACATCTACGCTGACCAGCAAGGGCCAGACGACCATCCCCAAGAAGGTGCGCGACGCGCTTCATCTCAAAACCGGAGACCGTCTGGAGTTTATCATCGAGAGCGAGCACCGCGTGGTGCTCCGACCGGTCAGGGCAGACCTCACAGCACTGGATGGATTGCTGGATCGCTCCGATCGCCCCCCCGTCACGGTCGAAGAGATGCACGATGCGGTCGAAACGGCTGTCCGCGACTCCTTCCAGGATTCGGCATGATCGGGCTCGATACGAACGTGCTGGTGCGGTACCTCACGCGGGACGACGCCGAACAGTATCGGCGTGCCAAGACCTTCCTCGAATCGCGGTGCACGGAGGCCCGCCCCGGCTACGTTAACCTCGTCGTTCTGAGCGAACTGGCCTGGGTGCTGAAAGCGGCCTATGGGGCGACCCGGGAGGAGATCGCCCGCGTCCTGGAGCAGCTGCTGGTGACGAAGCAGATCAAGGTGGGGCATCGCGATGCGGTACAGGCTGCGCTGCAAGCCTACAAGACCAGCATGGCAGATTTTGCCGACTGCCTGATCGGCAGCCTGAACCAGGAGGCTCGCTGCACCGGAACGGCCACGTTCGATCAGTGGGCGAGCGAGCTAGACGGTTTCGAAGCGGTGTAGCAGGATTCCTTCTGCCACTTCCGCGCTCTTGCCACCCTGCCCTGAGTACGCAACCTGCCGGACGACAGGACCGTTGGACACTCACCGCTGATCCTACCTGCTGCCCGCCATGTCCGCTGAAGCTGTCTCCGCTGACGCGCTAGATGCTGCCGTCACGCTCCTCCGCGAGGCGCTTCCGGACCTGCGCGTCGTCTACGTGTTCGGCTCGGCAACACAGACCCAGCCGCTTCGCCCCGACAGCGACATCGACCTCGCCGTACTGCCCGCGCGCCCGCTGGATGCCGTGGCCCGCTGGGACTTGCAGGAACGCCTCGCCACTCTGCTCCGCCGCGACGTCGACCTCGTCGACCTGCGCAGCGCCTCCACCGTCATGCGCATTCAGGTGCTGCGGACGGGGCGCGTCCTGTACGAGGTGGACGTGGTGACGCGGCAGCGGTTCGAGATGTACGCGCTCTCGGCGTACGCCCTGCTCAACGAAGAGCGGGCAGCCATCCTGGCGGACATTCATGAGCGAGGGCGGGTGTATGGCGGATGACGTACTGTTGAACAAGAGCGCCATCATCGAGCGTTGCCTGCAGCGGGTGGAGGACGAATACGCTGGCGACCCGCGCAACCTGTTCGAGGACATCACCCGGCAGGATGCCATCGTCCTGAACCTGCAGCGTGCCTGTCAGGCGGCCATCGATCTGGCGATGCATCTCGCGCGCGACCATCGCCTCGGCATCCCGCAGGACAGCCGCGACGCCTTCGCGCTGCTCGCACAACACGACCTGCTGGACCCAGCCCTCAGCGACCGCCTGCAGCGGATGGTGGGCTTCCGCAACGTCGCCATTCACGACTACCAGGAGCTCAACCTGGAAATCGTCCAGGCCATCGTCGAGCACCGGCAGGCCGACCTGCGCCGCTTCGCCCAGCTCGCGTTGACAACCCACGGCTTTCGGGATCGCGACGGCTGACACCCCGTCGTCGCAACCTCGCCGTAGCTTTGCGGTTCGACCCACCGACCCATCCTGACGGAGTACCGCAACGTGTTATGGCGCTGATCGACGAGCAGATTCCCTACAACCTCACCTCCGAGTTCGAACCGACGGGCGACCAGCCCAAGGCCATCGCCGAACTCACCGACGGCCTCCAGCGGGGCGACAAGTACCAGACGCTCCTCGGGGCGACGGGCACCGGCAAGAGCGTCGGCTATGAAGAGCCTGTATTCGTCGTCGAGGACAGGGAGGGCACGCGTGCCGCCCGTGTCGTACCGATCGGCCCGCTGATCGACCAGGCTATGGAACGGGCGGGGAAGGCGCTGCGGCGTGACGGGGACACCGAATGCCTCGACCTGCCGCCCGGTCAGTATTATACCCAGGCGTACGATCCGGACACCGGAGAGGTCGCGCTGCACCCCGTCCGCACGTTCACGCGGCACGAGGCTCCGGCAGCGATGTATAGGCTGAAGACGGCCTGCGGGCGCACCGTCACGCTCACGGGTGATCATAACCTGTGGGTGCTCCGCGAGGGGACATTGCAGCTTATCGAAACGTCCGACGCCCGCCCGACGGACTATGTGCCCCTTCCCGAAGCGCTCCCTGAGGGGACGCCCCGGCAACAGTTGAATACCCTCCGCACGCTCGCTGGCGAACGGCTCTTCGTAGAAGCCCCGGGCGCCGTTCTGGCGTATGCCGACCGCGAGGGCGTCGCCGCCATCGCCCGGCCTATGGCCGCCGCCGGAATCGGCCATCCCTACGGCAAGCTCGCCGCCATGCGCGGAACCGTAAAGGGACGTGGGGGCATCGCCGTCGATGCTTTCCTCGACGTGCTCGACCGTACGGATCGATTCGACGGAGCTTGGGACCCGGCACGAGCGCGCGTCGGCGGAAAGGCGATTCGGAATCAGCTTCCAGCCGCCCTTGATCTTACGCCCGAGTTTCTACGGCTGCTCGGCTACTACGTCGCCGAAGGGTGTCATGCGCGTGGCTACGTCGTCCTCGCCAACCGGGATGTGGGCATCCGCCGCGCCATCGAGGACGCGCTTCGGCAACTCGATCTCCCCTTCAGCGTCCGGCCCTCGTCCGACTATCAGGTGTCTTCCACGGCCCTCGCCTGCCTGCTCGGGCGGCTCTGTGGCAAAAACGCACGCACCAAGCATCTGCCGCCGTTCTGGCCGCAACTCTCGCAGGACGCGCTGGGACACGTACTGCAAGCGTATTTCGATGGCGACGGCACCGTTGGACGGGCCAGCGCCGTGACGGCGACGACCGCCAGCGCACGCCTCGCATCCGACCTGACGTATGCCCTCCTTCGCTTTGGCATCTGGGCCCGCATCCGCCGGAGACACAAGCGGGCGACGAATGCCGATCATGCGGGCGACTGGTACTACCAGGTGTCGATCTCCGGCCAGGACAATCTGCGTCGCTTCGCCGAGCACATCGGCTTTTCCATGTCCCACAAGCGCGAGGCCCTGGCTGCACAGCGCGACCGACCGGGCAACTCGAACGTGGACGTCGTGCCCATCCGCGGGCGCGTTCTGCGGAGGCTCCGGGGGCAGGTGCAGCTCTCGGCACAGGCTCTCGGCGCGCGCAGCGGCGTGTCTCGGAGTGCCGTGCAGTGCTACGAACTGGAGCAGCGACGCCCCGGTCGTCCCGTCCTTCGACGGATGCTGGAAGCGCTCAGGGATGAGGCGGCCCACCACGAGGTCTCCGAGGCATGGTGGGAGGCCTGGCAGTCGCTGCGACGGCTGTGCGACGTGCGGTGGACGCCCATCGCGTCCGTCGAGGAAATCGCGTATGATCACCCGCATGTATACGACTTCACCGTGCCCGGCCCCGAGACCTTCCTGGCGGGGCGGGGCGGGCTCTTCGTCCACAACACCTTTTCAATGGCCCACGTCATCCAGAACGCGGGGATGCCCACGCTGGTGATGAGCCACAACAAGACGCTGGCGGCCCAGCTCTTCGCCGAGTTCAAGCAGTTCTTCCCGG
>JAAAOL010000534.1 GCA_009908885.1 Bacteroidota bacterium
CACAGGCCTTCGACACTCCGCTGCACCTCGAAGCCGGCGTTGTTCGTTTCCGAGGCGGTCGTCCAGGCAAGGCGGATGGCGTCGCCGTCGCGCCGGGCCGTGAAGGCGGTCAGTTCGACGGGGAGCTGCGTGTCGGGCGCCGCCTCGTAGGCGCCGAGGTCGGCGCGGGCGGGTGTGCTGGGATCGGCGTCGTTGTCGACCACGCGCGCCGTGCCGGCGAGTCCGACGGGCAGCACCTCGGTGGTGTCCGCGTCGCGATCCAGGTCGCCCCGGTCGGTGGGCAGGGCGGCATTCGTGCCGGCGTCCAGCGCTGGGCTGCCGGGCAGCAGGCGCAGCCCGTCGTCGGCAGTCGCAAAGTCGAAGTCGGGCCCACGCGGGTCGTCAATGTCCACGAACAGAGGATCCGCGCTCAAGTTGCCGCCGCCGTCGGTGACGGTGCCGCCGTTGAGGTTATGCACGCCGCTGCCGGTCAGTCCGCCTTCGATGAGTGAGTGCGTCAGCGTAGCGGTCGCGCCGTCGTTGCGGATGGCTGCCCCGCCGAAGGTCGCCGTGTTGCCCCACACGATGGCGTTGGTCAGTACGAGTTCGCTGACGCCCAAAGCTTCAACATTCGAGATGGCGCCCCCGTCCGTATCGGCCGCGTTCTCGGCGAAGGTGCCGTGGACGACCGTCGGACGAGTCGTGCCGCCGGCGCTTATGTTTTTCATCCCAGCCCCAACCTCGGCGACGTTATCCACAAAGATTGCATTCATGAGCAACGGCTCCGTCGTGCTGCCAAGCGCGCTGTAGTTGTACATGCCGCCTCCCTCCTCAGCAATGTTGTAATTAAACACGACGTTGCTGAGGCGAGGGCGGCTCACGGCACTGTCAATGGTCCAGAGGTACATCCCGCCCCCGTATTTGGCCTCGTTGATGGAGAAGAGGATGTTCGAGAGGGTCGGGCTACACCCGCTGTCGGCGCCGGAGGCCATGCAGAGCAGTCCGCCGCCGACGTCGTCCATCGAAAACGAAGAGCCGTTGGCATGGCCCCAAAAGATGGACACGCCGTCGATGACCGTGTCGGTCGTAATCGGACCCTCGTCTGCGAAGTACCCGCCGTCGAGGACGAGGACGTGGTAATTATTATCAACATTGTCGTTGCGTACGCCAATGTCGCCATTGAGCACGACTTCATGCGCGACCGGATCGCGCTGGGTCCGTTGCTGCTCGGTGCCCGCAAATCCGCCGTAGATCTTCAGGCCGTCCTGGGCCCCGGTGATCGTAAAGCTTTCAATGCGATCGGTGCCGGGATAGTACGTCCCCTCGGCGATCCAGATCTCGTCGGTGCCCGTTGCGATGGCGAGTGCATCCTGCAGGTCGGTGTACGCATTCGCCCATGAGGTGCCGTCATCATGGCCGTTCGCCCGGAGATCCACGTAGATGACCGATGCGGCCTCGTAGGGGCCGAGGTCAACCTGGTCGCCCTGCAGGCGAGGGGCGCCCCTCAGGTCCGTCGTGAGGCCGCTGGGGATGAAATGGTTGTCCCCCACACCGATGCCCGGGCTGCTGGCTTGCAGGCGGAGGCCGTCGTCCGCCGTGCCGTAGCGCCCGTCTGCGCCGGCCGGGGCAGCGGGGTCGATGAACTGCGGGTCGGCGTTCTGATTGCGGACGCTACCCGCCAGCGCGTCTTGCTCGACGATCGAGACGGTGACATCAACGGCTGCGAGGTCATCGGCCACGACGCCGCCGTTGTCCCAGAAGATCGAGTTGATCGCCTCAAAGGGCACCTGCCCGCTGTCGAACAACGCAATCGTGATGGCGCGCGTCGTGGCCCCGGTGAACGTGCAGTTGATGAACTGAGGCCGCGTGAACCTGACGCCGTCGTCGTAGGCGACGTGGTCGGCGCCGTTGGCAACAAAGAGGCTGTTGACGAACGTCATGTCACCGCTGCCGTCGTCGCTGTTCATGTAAAGGGCCCCGCCGCTGTCGCTCGCGCTATTATTTGCGAAGACGGCGTTGGTGACCGTGAGATCGGTGACGCCGTCGTTGTCGCTCTCCGTGTAGATGGCCCCGCCTTGCTCGGACGTGTTGCCGATAAACACTACGTCGGTGAGAACGGGGCTGCTCGCGCCGGGCTGGGGATTGCTGCCGATCGTGCCGAACCCGAAGGCCACGAGGGCCCCGCCGGCGTCACTCGCGCTGTTATCAGCGAAGATCACGTCCCGGATCGTGGGACTGCACTGCCCCCCCCCGCCGTCGCAGTAGAGCCCGCCGCCGTTGTCATTGGTGACGAAGCGGTCGGCCCGGCCATGGGCGATGGTTAAGCCGTCGATCACCGTGGATGGACCGATGTCACCCACGCCCTGGCCGCCGTCGAGGTAGACGACGTGGTAGCTGTTGTCGCTCGCATCGCCCGGCGCGCCGATGTCGCCGCTGAGCGTGACGACGTGGGTCTGCGGATCGCGCTGCTCGGGCAGCGCCTCGCTGCCGGCAAAGCCGCCGTACAGCTTCAGTCCGTCTTGCGCGCCCGTGATGCGGAAGCTCGCGCGGCGGTCGGTGCCGCCCGTAGGCGTGTACGTGCCCGCGGCGATCCAGACCTCGTCGCTGCCGGTCGCTGTGGCGAGGGCGCTCTGCAGGTCGGTGTAGGCGTCCGTCCACGAGGTACCGTCGTCGGCACCGGTCGCGTCGGCGTCGACGTAGATCTGCGCCTGGACCGGGCCGGCGGCAAAAGCGAGGAGAAGGAACAAGAACGTCAGTCGGTGAAGCATGGCGTGTCGGCGTTAGGAGTTAGGGGTTGGGAGTTAGGG
>JAAAOL010000458.1 GCA_009908885.1 Bacteroidota bacterium
CCCGCCTGCCACGCCGGACACGACGACTGCGTCGGTTCCGATCACGTCCGACGCTGACACGTCTTCCGTAGGAATGCCGTCCCTGCCACGTCCCGCGCCCGACCTGGCCTGGCCGACGCTGGCGGGCGATACGCTGCGCCTGGCCGATCTGCGCGGAGACCTCGTGCTGCTGAACGTGTGGGCCACGTGGTGCCCGCCCTGCATCGCCGAGATTCCCGACCTGGCCGCGCTCTACGAGGATCTGCACGCCGACGGCCTGACCATCGTGGGCCTCTCCGTGGATGCCGAGGGCGCAGAGGTCGTGGCCCCTTTCGCCGAGGACCATCCGATGCCGTACCCCGTCGCGCTCGACCCCGACGCGTCGTCGACGGAGCAGTTGGGCGGCGTCTACAGCCTGCCTACGACGCTCCTCATCGACCCCGAGGGTCAGATCGTGAACCGCTTCGTCGGGATCTTTCCGGTGGAAGAGATGCGCGGCCCGCTGCGCGACATGCTGGGACTACCGGTGGAGTGAAGCCAGCGTGTTATTCTTCGGCGCGCCCGGCTTCGACGCTCATCAGGTAATCTTCGATGCTGCTGATGAGCACCTTCTTCTCCTCGTCGATCTGGACGGTCTCGATGTCGCCCGCGCGGACCATCTTCTTGACCTTCTTGCGGTCGATCATCTTGAGGATGCGACGCGCTTCACGGCGCGTGACGTGCCCCTCGCGATAGTCTGCCGCAAACTCTCTGAGGTCATCGAGCTTGCCCTTGCGGAGGCGGATGACGCGGACTTCTTCGTTATCGTCGGACAGCACCCAGTCCAGCGTGCCGTCGATCAGGTGGCGGTCGACCCAGCGGACGAGCGTCTGCTGCGAGATCTGCAATTCCTGAGACAGCTCATCGAGGGGATGTTCCTCGCGCTCGACGACCTTCTGGCCACGCCCTCCAAAGACCTGCATACGCTATCGTAAAAAGATGTGAGAACAAAAAGAAGCACGTCTGTATACGTTATTTCCTAGGCCTAACGTTCCCTCGCCACCCAGCATTGCTTCATAGATTCATCTACCCCGATGCCCACGCCGCCCTGCACGACTGCCGACTGGAAAGCCCGCCTCGCTCCGGCCCTGGACGAATCCGTGGAGGCCGCCAGCCGCGTGATGACGAATGCGCCCGATGTCCAGTCCTGGCTCCACACGGCCTCCTTCGAGAGCGCGATGGGCCTGGAGATGCAGTCCGACCTGCAGGCCGCCGCCATGGCCTACGGGGCGATGCTGGACGACCTGCACGACACGTTCGGCCCGCTCGTGGAGGCCGTGCGCGAGCTGACCGATGGCTGCGGCACGCTCGACCTGCACTGGCGCCCCCTCTCGCCCCAGTTCAGTACGCTCCGCATCGCCTTCGGCACGGACTACGATGTGCGCGTCTTTCACCGCATCGAGGCCGACCTCGTCACGCCGGAAGTCGCCCGCACGGCGCTCCAGCACGTCGCCAGGGCGCTCCCCAAGGGCGATCCGTTCCCCAACCGCCCGAATGAGGCCACGGGCATGTTATCCCACGACAGGCATTGCCTGGGCGTCCGCGTCCGCGAGCACGCCGCCGACGGTGGCCGTCGCCGTACCGTCACCCTCCTGCCGCCGCAGCACGAGCCGCTGGAGCGCCTCTCCGAGGCTGAGGCCGCCCGCGCCATCGCCCAGTGGTTCCAGCGCGATGCCCCCGACGTGTAGCCGTGCGAGCCACCACGGTGTCCCGAACTCTGCACCGCGTATTCATGCAAGGGCCCGGAACGCACGAACCTTTTGGGGACGATCCAGGTTGTAGTGGCTCATTGTATTTCTACCCGTCACCTACACTGTGACATTGTACCTGGAAGGCGTGAGGTCTCTTTCTTCTTCTGGTTCATGGAACACGTGCAGCGAGACAAAGAGCACACACGCTTATGCAACGCGGAAAAGTAAAGTGGTTCAGCGCCGACAAAGGCTACGGTTTCATCGAGCCTCAGGACGGCAGCAAGGACGTCTTCGTACACCGGAACAGCGTCACCGGCCTCGGCTGGGACGAGGGCCTGCGCGACGGCGAAGAAGTTGAATTCGAAGTGGAGCGCACGCCGAAGGGCCTGAGCGCCCAGAACGTGGAGCGCGTCGAAGGCGACAGCCTGCTGTAGCCACGACCCCCATATTGTACTCACGGAAAGGCCCGGGCGCTCGCCGTCCGGGCCTTTCTGCGTGTATGCGGTCCGGCGGATTTCCGGAGAGACGCCTCGGGGGATCACTGCACGAGCGTCAGCGGCCGCGTCTGGACGAACATCCGGCCCCCGCCCGATCCGGACGCCTCCGCCTCCAGCCGGTAGAAGTAGACGCCGCTGGCCACGGGCCGACCGTCCTCGGCGCGTCCGTCCCAGCGCGCGCGGTGCGGCCCTGCGCCCTGCTCCCGGTCCACGAGCGTACGCACCCGCTGCCCGAGGGCGTTGTAGATGACGAGTCGCACGCGGCTTCGCTCCGGCAGCGCGTAGGGAATCTGCGTCGACGGATTCGAGGGGTTGGGGTAGCTAGATCCCAACTGGTACGTCTGCGGCGGCGCGTCGTCAGCTTCGGCGGTGTCCGTGTGCGTCGCGTGATTCCCCTGAGACGCCGCCGTCTGCCCGAGATCAGCGTTCCCCGCGCACCCCGGCTCGACGGGAAAGCACGCGATGACGTCTTCGACGAAGTTGCGGATCAGCTGGGCGTCCTGCGTATCGACGTCCCCGTCGCCCGAGACGTCAGCAGCGGCGCGGGCGGCCTCGCCGAGTCCCACCT
>JAAAOL010000171.1 GCA_009908885.1 Bacteroidota bacterium
CTGCTTGGGGCTGCCGTAGCCGATGTGGGTGTGGGTGACGATGAGGGAGGGGCGCTCGGTCTCGGCGCGGGCGGCGTCGAGGGCGTCGGCCAGCGCGGTCAGGTCGTTGCCGTCCTCCACCGTCAGCACGTGCCAGTCGTAGGCGTCGAAGCGCTGCGGCACGCGCTCGGTGAACGTGATGTCCGTGTCGCCCTCGATGGAGATGTCGTTGTCGTCGTAGAAGTAGATCAGCTTGCCCAGCTCCAGGTGCCCGGCCAGCGAGGCGGCCTCCTGCGCCACGCCCTCCATCACGTCGCCGTCGGAGCAGATGCCGTAGGTGTAGTGGTCGACGAGGGGGAAGCCGTCGCGGTTGAAGTAGTCGGCCAGGAAGCGCTCGGCCATCGCCATGCCGACGCCGTTCGCGAAGCCCTGTCCCAGCGGGCCGGTCGTCGTCTCGACGCCGGGCGTGAGGTGGTTCTCCGGGTGGCCCGGCGTGATGCTGCCGAGCTGGCGAAAGTCCTTGATCTCCTCCAGCGGCAGGTCGTACCCGTAGAGGTGCAGCAGGGCGTAGAGCAGCATGGAGCCGTGCCCGGCCGAGAGCACGAAGCGGTCGCGGTTGGGCCAGTCGGGGTTCTGCGGGTTGACGCGGAGGAAGCGGTCCCAGAGGACGTACGCCATCGGCGCGGCGCCCATCGGCATGCCGGGGTGGCCGGAGTTGGCCCGCTCCACGGCGTCGATGGCGAGAAAGCGGATCGTGTTGATGACGCGCTGGTCCAGGTCTCCGAAGGTGTGAGCCATAAGGTGCGAGCGGAACGTCGGGATGAGCAGTGGGTGCGAGCGAAGTGGCGCCAAGCGGCGTCGTAATGTACTACCCACGTCTGTCGTTATCTAACCCGCGGCGTTACGGAGCCGGGGTCGTCGCAGAGGCTTCACACGTTGAGGGGCGGTGGGCAGCGCCGAATGGGAGTGGGCGCCGTCGTTCGGCGCACTAATTGCAAGGAGCAGACGGGGCATGATCGTATCGGGGAGGAACCGCCGGATACGCCTTCGGTACGGTTGCTCCAGACAGGCATCGAGATCCCGCTAACATGTTGAAAATGCGATACATCGCTATTGCACTGGTAGTCGCCCTGATCGGGGGACAGGCGCCGGTGCAGGCCCAGACGCCCGAGGCCGTGGCGGCCACTACGCCGGACGCCTCCGTCCTGGACGACACCATCGTGCGCTTCCAGGCCAAGCGCGGGCTCGACCTGCTCTACAACATGCGCTTCGAGGAGGCCCGCCGCCTCTTCGATCAGATCGACCGCCGCTTTCCGGAGCACCCCATCGGCCCGTTCCTGAAGGCGCTCAACACGTGGTGGAAGATCCTGCTCGACCTCTCCAACACGGAGCACGACGCCGCCTTCTATGCCGCCATGGACGAGGTCATCGCCCGCAGCGACCGCCTGCTGGCCGAGGACCGCGACCACTTCGACGCCCTCTTCTTCAAGGGCGCCGCCCTCGGCTTCCGGGGACGGCTCCGCTCCAACCGCCGCGAGTACCTGAAGGCCGCCACCGACGGCAAGCGGGCCATGGACTACGTGCTGGCCGTCGCCGAGCGCGCGCCGGAGAACCACGACTACGTCTTCGGCAAGGGGCTCTACGACTACTACGCCGCCGTCATCCCGAATCGCTACCCGTTCGCCAAGCCGGTGATGGCCTTCTTCCCCGACGGCGACCGCGAGCGCGGCCTCCGCGAGCTTAAGCGGACGGCCACCAAAGGCTATTACGTGCAGACCGAGGCCGTCTACTTCCTGCTCCAGATCTACTACCTCTTCGAGCGCAACTACCAGAAGAGCGTCGAGCACGTCACCTGGCTGCGCGAGCGGCACCCGGACAACGCCTACTTCCACGCCTTCGAGGGGCGCGTCTACGCCAAGTGGGGCCAGTGGCGGCGGGCCGAGCGTATCTTTCAGGCCGTGCTGGAGCGCTACCAGGCGCGTCGTCCAGGCTACAACGCGGGGACGGCGGAGCAGGCCCTCTACTACCTGGCCCGCGCCCAGATGGCGACCGACCGGTTCGACCAGGCGTTGGGCTATCTGGTCAAGCTGGAGGCGCTGACGGCGCGCAGCGACGACGACTCGTACTTCAAGGTGATGGGGCGCCTGCGCCAGGGCATGACGTACGACGCCCTCGGCCAGCGCGACGTGGCCCGCCAGCGCTACCAGGAAGTGCTCCGGATGAAAGAGTGGGCGAGTTCACATGATCGTGCCGAGCGCTACCTGAACCGTCCGTACCGGGGCTAGTACAACCGACTCGCAGGCCAGCCCCCGAGGAGACGGGCTGTGCCGGGGTGATTTGCCAACGTGCCGACGTACCGCGCCATGCTCTTTCGCTATTCGAAGTTCGACCCGGAGCGCCACGGACAGCAACTGTCCACCTTCGAGCAACTGATGGATCTGTTCCAGCAGTTGCTCCAGCACACCGCGGGCGACGTCGCCGAAGCCCTCAACTGGCTCACGCAACTCGACGAGCGCTACGGGCTGACCGACGACGAAATGGGCATCGGCGACTTCATCGAGGAGCTGAAGAAGCAGGGGTACCTGCAGGAAGACGGCGAGGGCGGAGCGCTCCAGCTCACGGCCAAGAGCGAGCGGGCCATCCGGCAGCGGTCGCTGGAAGAGGTCTTTCGCCAGCTCCGCAAGGGCGGGCGCGGACGCCACAAGACGCCGTACGCCGGGGCGGGCGACGAACGCCTCCCCGAGACGCGCGACTGGCGCTTCGGCGACGACCCCAACCTGCTGGACGTG
>JAAAOL010000356.1 GCA_009908885.1 Bacteroidota bacterium
CCCGAACAAACGGTCCCAGGTGCGACGGTGACGTCAGAAATAACTTCACACCACTGGGTTTTGGGTTTTGGGTTTTGGGTTTTGGGTTACCAGCTGCCGCCCGCGCCGCCGCCGCCAAAACCTCCCCCGCCGCCACTGAAGCCGCCGCCGAAACCACCTCCGCCGCTGAAGCCGCCCCCGCTGCCGCCGCCCCAGATGATGACGGGCGAGCCGCCACGCGAGCGGTAGCGACGTCCGCCGCTTCCACCGCCGCCGCGAATCCCGGTGATGATGAAATAGGCGATGATGATGAGGATGAAGATGATCGTGGTGCTGGACCCATCATCGTCCTCTTCGTACGCCATCGGGGGCGCCTCCGCGGTGTACTCCCCCGCCGCAGCCTGCATCAGCGCATCCGCAGCCGACGAGAGGCCTGCGTAGAAGCGATTCTGGCGGAAGTTGGGCACCAGGATGTTGCGCACGATGCGACTCGCGACGGCATCCGGGATGGCACCTTCGAGGCCGTAGCCCGTGGCGATGAAGACCTCCCGGTCGTCCCGGGCGACGAGGATGACCGCGCCATTGTCCGAGCCTTCCTGCCCCACGCCCCACTGCTGGCCCAGCTCGGTCGCGTACAGCCCGATGTCCGCCCCGCCGAGCGTCGGGAGGGTGACGACGATGATCTGGGTCGAGGTGGTGTCCGCGTAGGCGCGGAGGCGCGTGGTGAGGGCCTGCTCCTCGGAGGCCGTGAGCACGTCGGCCCGGTCCGTCACCCACTCGCCCGAGGGCGGGATGACCTCCGCTGGTTGCGCCCTCCCGTCTTCCGCGCCGACGACCATCGCCCCGACGCATAGCACCAGGACGACGAGCGTCCGGCGGAGGGCCCGTCCGAATGTGTGGAGTTCACGCATGGGGTCGTCGTTGGAGGAGACGGCCAGACGGCTTACGATTCGAAATCGACGGTCGGGACTTCCTCCGCGCCCGGGTCGGCCTCGAAGGGTTCGCGGCGCTCGAAACCCGTGATGTTGGCCACGATG
This sequence comes from Bacteroidota bacterium, assembly GCA_009908885.1. Taxonomy (GTDB): domain Bacteria; phylum Bacteroidota; class Rhodothermia; order Rhodothermales; family JAAAOL01; genus JAAAOL01. The sequence goes on from JAAAOL010000356.1 coordinate 1,017, forward strand.
ATACCGGGGAATTGCCGCACCTTGGTGTTGTATTCACTGACGGCCTCGTTGTAGCGCATGCGGGCCACGTTGATGCGGTTCTCCGTGCCTTCGAGCTGGGCCTGGAGGTCGCGGAAGGCCTCGGTCGCCTGGAGCTGCGGGTAGTCCTCGGCCACCGCCAGCAGTCGCCCGAGCGCGCCGCTGAGCTGCGCCTGCGCCTCCTGGAACTGCCGCACCTTGGCCGGGTCGCTCAGATCCTCGACCGTCAGGTTGACCGAGGTGGCCTGGGCCCGCGCGTTCGTGACCGACTCCAGCGTCTCCTGCTCGAAGCTGGCCGCCCCTTTCACCGTATTCACCAGGTTCGGGACGAGGTCGGCCCGGCGCTGGTACTGCGCCTCCACATTCCCCCAGGCCTGGTCGACCTGTTCCTCGGCGGCGACGAGGTCGTTGTAGGTGCCACATCCCGCGCAGCCCGAGGCGGCGAGCGCCAGCGCGATGATCCACAGTACCGTTCCGATGCGTTGCATGAGGGTTCGTCCGGTGGTTGCGAGAAGAAAACCTGCTCCGCGTACGAACCCGCCGGGAGCGGGTTTCTATCCGCCGCATGCAGCCTGTGGTTTCGCGCCGCGCCCCCGCCTTGCGATCCCGAAATCCCAGCCTCGCGGTACCGAAAAAGCGTCTGGACATTGTCCATGCGTTCATCGTTCTTAGAAAAAGCCCCTTCTTGTACGTGCGCTTTAGCGGCTTTCACGTCCTTTCGCTGCGTTATGATGTACCTCGTGTATGGGTTGCTGACGGTGCAACTGATCGCCATCGTCGCCATTCTCGTCCAGTCGATCAAGTTCGCCTGGTTCTCACCGGACGACGAAGAGGGCGATGCGCCCCCACCGCCGGACGACGGCACGCCGCCGACGCCTCCCGACCCCGACCGCGGCCCCGGCCAGCCCCTCCCCAACGGCGAGACGCCCGGCGAGCTCCTCGTCGACGACCTGCTCGACCGGCAGGAAGAGTCCGCCGCGGTATAGCCACCCCGGGACGGCCCGTCCATGTCTCCCGTCCATCTACGCTCGCGCCCTGCGGCGCCCTCGGGAGAGCTACGCCGCAGCGGGACGGTCCCGCCGCCGATCTGCCCACGCATCGTAACCATCTCGCCACATGAGCGAGCATTAACCATCATTTAACATGCGTGGTGAATCATGCGTCAGAAGGTGACGTACCGGTCATCTCGTGACTCGCCAGTCACCTTTCGCCATTTTCCATCGCAGCATGTCCGCACATCCCGACACCGACCGCGCCCTGTCTCGCCGTGAGCGGGAGCGCCTGATGCGCCGCGAGGCCATCATCGAGGCCGCGCAGGCCGTCTTCGCCGAGAAGGGCTACACCAACGCGACGCTCGACGAGATCGCCCATCGGGCCGAGTTCGGCAAAGGCACGCTCTACAACTATTTCGAGGGCGGCAAGGAGGGCATCCTCTTCGCCTGCTTCGACGAAATTTACGACGACCTTTGCGATACCATCGCAACTTCGTTTGCGCCGGAGCGCATGCAGGGACGGGCGTTGCGCGACGTGCTGCGCGACTTCATCGCGGACTACTTCACGTACTTTCAGGAGCGGCGCGAGCTGTTCATGATCATCATGAAGGAAGCGTACCGTATGATCTTCAGCGACGACCCGAGCCGCGCGGCCTATTTCCAGGAGCAGCGCGAGCGCGTGGTGAGCGCGCTGGTGCCCGCGCTGG
>JAAAOL010000003.1 GCA_009908885.1 Bacteroidota bacterium
CGCGTGGTGTCCAGATCCGGAAGTGCCGGGCGCGGTGCCGTCCCGACGGGTCATTAACGCCCCGCCGCCCGGGATTATTGTGTGCTACTGGGTTGCGGGTTAGGGGTTGCGCGTTGTGGGTTTTGGGTTGTGGGTTGGTAGGTCGGAAAACCTGAAACCTGAAACCTGAAACATGGAACCTGAAACCCCAAAACACGCGACCTTCACAACACCAGATCCAGCACCTCGTGCAAGCGCTGCACGCCGGTCACGGTGAGGCCGTCCGGGTGGGTCAGGCCTTTCAGGTTGTTCTTCGGCACGAGGGCGCGTTCGAAGCCGAGCTTGGCGGCCTCCTTGAGGCGCGGTTCGAGCTGGCTGACCGTGCGCACCTCGCCGCCCAGGCCGACCTCGCCGATGAGGACGGTGCTCGTGTCGGTCGGGATGTCGCGGAAGGACGAGGCGACGGCCAGGATGACGCCCAGGTCCACGGCGGGCTCGTCGAGGCGGACGCCCCCGGCCACGTTGACGAAGACGTCGTGCGTGGACAAGCGCAGGCCCTGCCGCTTCTCCAGGACGGCCAGCAGCATCTGGAGGCGGCGCGCGTCGAACCCGGTGGCGGTGCGCTGGGGCGTGCTGTACGACGTAGGCGTGACGAGCGCCTGGATCTCGACCAGGAGCGGGCGCGTGCCTTCGAGCGAACACACGACCGTCGAGCCGCTCGTGCCGTACTGCCGCTCGGACAGAAAGATCTCGCTCGGATTGGTCACTTCGTGCAGCCCGGTCTCGCGCATCTCGAAGACGCCGATCTCGTTGGTCGAGCCGAAGCGGTTCTTGACGGCCCGCAGGATGCGGTAGGCGTGGTGCCGGTCGCCGTCGAAGTAGAGCACCGTATCGACCATGTGCTCCAGGACGCGCGGCCCGGCGATGGTGCCCTCCTTGGTGACGTGGCCCACGACGAACGTCGACAGATCCATGCCCTTCGTGAACTGCAGGATGGCCGAGGTGCTCTCCCGCACCTGTGTCACCGAGCCCGGGGCGCTCTGGATGTCGGGCCGGAAGATGGTCTGGATCGAGTCGACCACGAGCACGTCCGGGTCGGCGTCCTGCGCGGCGGCGATGATGTCCTCCACGTTGGTCTCCGCCAGGAGCAGAAAGTCGTCTGCATCCACCCCGAGCCGCTGCGCCCGCAGCTTCACCTGCCGGGGCGACTCCTCGCCGGTCACGTAGAGCAGGCGCCGCCCGGGCAGGTAGCTGCCGAGTTGCGTCATGAGCGTGCTCTTGCCGATGCCGGGGTCGCCTGCGATGAGCGAGAGCGAGCCCTGCATGATGCCGCCGCCCATCACGCGGTCGAACTCCGCGATCCCCGTGATGAGCCGCGCCTCCTCGCCCAGGTCCACGTCGGCCAGGCGCTGCGGGCGGGCCTCCATGCCGTTGCGGCGCGTCCGCTGCGTGGGCGCCACCCGCGCCTTCACCTTCGACCGCGGCTGCTGGATCTCCTCGACGAACGTGTTCCAGGAGTTGCACCCCGGACACTTGCCCATCCACTTGGTCGTAGCATAGCCGCACGACTGGCATACGTACTGCGTCTTGGTCTTCGCCATAGGGTTGATGCTGCTGATGCGTAATTCCTGTCACGGGAGCGCCCGTCGCGTAACACCGCCGTGGACGATCCGTCTCATGCTACGACGGCCGACTGCCAGCCCCCTGTCAGGGGCATGGCTATCTTTTCGAAGGATCAGTAAACATCCAGCGTTCGTTTGTTCATCCGGCATCAATTCCTCGGGTCCACACGTTGATGCTACCTCCATCCGCTCGTCTATTTCGTCCCTGATGGCCTCGCTCTCGTTGACGCTGACCAAGCCGCTCCGCAACGTCGGGCTGTACGTCCTGTTGATGGTGAAGGCGTTTGCGTCGCTGGGCGAATTTCGGCTGTACCGAAAGAATCTGTTCAAGCAGATGGTGCGGGTGGGGATCGACTCGATCCCGATCGTCGCGCTGGCGGCGGCCTTCTCCGGCGCGGTGACGACGGTGCAGACGGCCTACCAGCTGGTCTCTCCGTTTATCCCGAAGCGCATCATTGGGTCCATCGTGGCCCCGTCGCTCATCCTGGAGCTGGGCGCCGTGGTGACGGGCTTCATCCTGGCCGGACGCATCGGCGCGCGCTTCGCCGCCGAGCTGGGCACCATGCGGGTGACCGAGCAGATCGACGCGCTGGAGGCGATGGGCCTCAACTCCATCGGCTATCTGATCGTCCCGCGCGTGCTGGCGGGCGTCGTCATGTTTCCCGTCCTCTACGTCGTAGCCTGCTTCGTGGGCATCACGGGCGGCATCGGCGTGGCCCACTTCGGCGGCTACCTGGAGGCGGGCGAGTTCGTCGCGGGCGCGCGCGAATTTTTCCAGCCGTTCGATCCGGTCTTCGGACTCATCAAGTCGGTCGTCTTCGGCTTCGCCATCACGTCCATCTCGTGCTACAAGGGCTACTACACCGGAGGCGGCGCGGAGGGCGTCGGGCGGGCCACGACGGACGCCGCCGTGCTGAGCTGCGTCTACATTCTGGTCGCCGATCTCTTGCTGGCCATCGTGCTGCTGTAACCATGATCCAGATCGAGCATCTGTATAAAAGTTTCGACGGCAAGCCCGTCCTGCGCGACGTCTCGCTGGAGATCCGCGACGGGGAGACGCTGGCCATCATCGGGCGCTCCGGCTCGGGCAAGAGTGTGCTGATGAAGCACGTCATCGGCCTGCTGACCCCGACCTCGGGACGCGTGCAGGTCGATGGGACGGACATCAACGAGATCCCCTACCGGCGCCTGCGCGAGGTGCGGCGTCAGTTCGGGGTGCTGTTTCAGGGCGGGGCGCTCTTCGACTCGATGAATGCTTTCGAGAACATCGCGTTTCCGCTGCGCACCTTCACCGACATGGAAGAAGCGGCGATTCGTGACGAAGTGTACGAGTGCCTGCGCCTCGTCGAATTGCCGGACGTGGGGCCAAAAAGAACGGCAGAGCTGTCCGGCGGCATGCAGAAGCGGGTGGCCCTGGCGCGCGCCATCGCCCTCCGGCCGCGCTACATCATCTACGACGAGCCCACGAGCGGCCTCGACCCCGAAACCTCGAACGCCATCGACGACCTGATCCGCGCACTCACCGACGAGATGAACGTCACCAGCATCGTCGTCACGCACGACATGCACTCGGTCCTCTCGATCGCCGACCGCGCCGCCCTGCTGCACCGGGGCCACCTCCACTGGGTCGGCACCATCGATGAACTGCACGCCTCGGACGACGAGGTGCTGTGCGCCTTCGTCAAGGCCAACGAGTACCAGATCGGCGTGCCGCAGCGCGTCTGATCTCCTTTTTTCGAACAGGACCTCTTACGTCTGTGAAATACGGCAACGAGCTCAAGGTCGGCATCGCGGTGGTCCTTTCGATCATCGTGTTCATCGTCGGCGTACGCTACTTCCAGGACCTCCCGATCTTCTCGGGGACGCTCGAACTGTACACGACGTTCGAGAACGCGGACGGGCTGATCGTCGGCAACCCGGTGCAGATCAACGGCGTCCGCGTCGGGCGGGTGAACGAGGTCCGCCTGCGGCCCGAGACGCGCAACGTGCTGGTCCGCTTCCAGGTGGACCGCGACCTGCAGATTCCGGAGGGGTCGACCACGCGCGTCTCCGGCCTGAGTGCGCTCAGCAGCGTATCCGTCGTCATCAACCTGGCCGATGCCCGCCGCTCCGCCGTCTCCGCGGGCGACACGCTGACGAGCGATCAGACGGACGTGCTGGGCAATCTCGTCGATCAGGCGCCGCGCCTCGTCCACCGGGCCGACAGCCTTTTCGGCTCGGCCACCACGACGCTCAACACCGCCGAACAGCTGCTGGCCCGTCCGGAGAGCGACCTGCGGCAGACGCTCGTCGCCATCGGCACCACGGCGCGGACCGTGGACCAGCTCCTGCGGACCGAGCAGCAACGCCTCGCCAGCACGCTGGAGAGCGTCGACACCCTCGCCACGTCACTGGCCGACTTTTCGACGACCAACCAGGACTCCCTCTCGCTGGCCGTGCAGCGCCTCAACCGGTCGCTCACCCAGCTGGAACGTAACCTGACCGCCCTCGAACAGACGACCACCACCCTCGACGCCATCCTCCAGAAGGTGAACCAGGGCGAGGGCACGCTGGGCCTGCTCGTCAACGATCCGGGCCTCTATCACCGCCTCGACTCGACCACGACCCAGCTCAACCGCCTCCTGGTCGACTTCCAGCAGAACCCAAAGCGGTACCTGAAGGACCTGAAGCTGGTCGAGGTGTTTTAGGGCGGGTCGTATGGTTATTGGTTCCTCGTTTCTGGTTCTTGGTCGTGGGCTTCACCGTGATCTTCAAGCAGTAACCAGCAACCACCCAACCACCAACCGACCTCGCCATGCCTTCCTACGACGACGCCCTCACGCTTTTCCACGAGTGGACCGAGACCGAGCGCCTGCGCCGCCACGGCTACGCCGTTGAGGCGGCGATGGAGCACTATGCGTCGATGTGGGATGAGGACGTGGAGCTGTGGCGGATGACGGGCCTGCTGCACGACATGGATTACGAGAAACACCCGACGACGGAGGAGCATCCGTACGTGGGCGTCGAGGTGATGCGGGAGCAGGGGTATCCGGAGGAGATGATCGAGGCCATCCTGGGCCACGCGCCCTACACCGGCACGCCCCGGACGACGCGGCTGGCCCAGACGCTCTTCGCGGTGGACGAACTGGCGGGCTTCATCACCGCCGTCGCGTACGTGCGCCCGACCAACCTGGGCGGGATGAAGGTGAAGTCGGTCACCAAGAAGCTGAAGGACAAGGCCTTCGCCGCCGCCGTCAGCCGGGACGATATCCGGCAGGGGGCCGAGGAGCTGGGCATTCCACTGAAAGAGCACATCGCTCACGTCATCGCCGGGATGCAGCACCGCGCCGAACGCCTGGGATTGGCGGCTGGGTAGGGTTCGTTGGTTCGTCGTTGCTGGTTCCTGGTTTATCAGTTCGGATTCACAGTCCTGCCTCAACTAACAACCAGTAACCACCAACCAGCAACCAATACCGAGAAGCGCCGAACCCGGCATGCGCGCCGTTCGTAGGACCGGCTGCCTGTCGTCACTCGACCGTCCTGGCCCCGCATGCCTGCCGACGCACCGACTTCTACGTCCTCCGCCGCTCCGCCGCAAGCCCCCCCGCGTACGTCTCCGAAAGACGTGCACGACCTGCTGGGCGTGCCCACGCAGCCGGCACTGCCGCCCCACAGTGCCGAGACGCTGACGGAGGCGCGCACGATCACGTCGACTCATGCGGAGCAGCTGCGCGACCTGCTGTCGACGTACTTGCGGCGTCACCTTCCGGAGCGTTCCCCGGCCCGCACAGAGGCGCGCGAACCGCCGCGCATGGTGGGCGCGCATGCCAAGGCACTCCCCTTTCTCCGCGCCGTCCCGTGGGTGCTGGGCGCGCTCTTCGGCCTCTCCTTCGCGTGGGACTTCCCCGGCGTCACGGCCGACCTCTTCGGGCGCACGCTGGTGCTGGAGGGACTGCTGCGCATCCTGGCGGTGAGCGGCCTCATCGGCTTCATCACCAACTGGCTGGCCATCACGATGCTCTTTCAGCCCCGCGAAGAGCGTCCGCTCGTGGGTCAGGGCCTCATTCCTGCGCAGCGCGAGCGCGTCATCTTCCGCCTCGCCAAGGCCGTCTCGGAAGAGCTCATCAACGAGGAGATCATCAAGCGCAAGATTGAGGAGAGCGGCGTCATTCCGCGTTACCGCGAGATGGCGCTGTCGGTCACCCGCGGCGTGCTGGAGGACCCGGCGTTCCGGACCGAGGTGAAGGCGCTCACGGCTAGCTACGTGGAGCAGGTCCTGGGCTCCAAAGAGGTGCGGCAGCGCATCGTCGATTTCACGATCGAGAAGGTGGAAGAGCATGCCGGGCAAGGCCTCAGCGGGCTGGCGCTCAAGGTGTACCGCTTCGTCAACGAGGACGACTTCCAGCAGCGCATCGACCGGGCCGTGCAGCAACTGCCCGACGCCCTCGACGACGCCATGGATCAAATCGATCACCTGCTGGACCGCGTGCCGGAGAAGATCGAGGCGCGCTCCGACGACATCGAGGCCTGGGCTACGCGCGTCGTCCTCGGCTTCGTGGAAAACCTGGACGTCTACAACATGATCATGGACAACATGCGGCAGTACGACGAGCAGCAACTGGAGCGGCTGCTCAAGACCACGTCCAACGAGCAACTCAACTACATCAAATACCTCGGCGGCCTGCTCGGCTTCGTGGGCGGCCTCGTCATCTGGGAGCCCCTCCTGTCACTCACCGTCTTCGGCACGCTCGGGCTGATTCTCTATGCCATCGACGAGACGCTTTTCCGCCTCCGCAGGGAAACGGACGCCTGACGCCTATTCCCGACTCAGGACCGATGTCTGATGATGCGTGATGCGTGGTGCGTGACAGGAGCATGTCCCCTCTCGAATCACGTCTCACGAAATACTACTCACGAAACACCTCTCCTACCCATACAGGCCGCGCCCAGCGCAACGATCACCCCGCCCCCGAATTTACAGGCACGAGGGTACGGAGTCGCCGCCCATGTGCTCCTCCGTACCCTTCGCCTGCACACGCGCTACGTCGTGAGCGTGTAGCCGGGGGACAGCTCGCCGTCGCCGCGTCGTTGTGACAGACGCAGTTCGCCCCCGCCCTGGCCATGGATGCCCGGAACGGCCACCAGCAGCGGCGTAAACGTGTTCGCCTCCAGCGCGATGGGGAGTTCGACGGCCCCCTGCGCCTCGCCGATCTCCACCACGTCCAGGCTGCGGTAGGTACCCAGCTTGAGGCTCGGCGCCTGCCCGTCCGTCCGGCTGCCCAGGTTGAAGTGCGTTCCGGCGGGCGCAGTGACCACCACGGCCTCGTCGTCGCCGCACTTGACGGCCACGCGCGCCTTGGTCAGCAGTCGGATCGAGCAGTGCTTTTCCTTCTCCTCTGCGGCTCCGTTCTGCATCTCATCGACGTACTTGCGGAGCCGTCGCATCAGGCGCGGATCGGCCAGGTGCATCACCACGCGGGCCCCGGCGGGCAGGCGGGAGCGGTCCACGTAGAGGCGATCGATGCCGCTGCGGGCCGACGTGCCCACCATGATGGCATGGAACAGGTCACCGCTGGCGTCGTCGGCGTCGAGGATGGTGATGTTGCGCTGCGCGATGTTGTTGTCCCGCTTGATGTCGAAGGTAGCTCCGGCGGGGTCGGGGCCGTCGTGCGGCGACACCTCGATCAGCAGGCACGGGTGCCAGGACACGGTGCTGCCGCCGACGGTTACGGTCGCGGGCGGAATCAGCGCCTGCGGCCATGTCATCTTGACGATCTGATCGGCTCCCGCCGCCAGGTTGTCGATGCGGATCTCGTCGATCAGGTACGTCCCCGGCGTCAGCGGGCTGGGCACCGGGTCGCCAGGCCGGTTCGTGGGGATGAACTCCTCCGGATAGCGGAATTCGAAGCCCGGGAAGTGGGTGATCATCGCGCGGATGTACACCTCGTTGCTCGCCCCCGTGCCGACGTTGCGCACGCGGCAGAAGACGTAGTTGTCCTGCCCGCGCTTCGGGTTCTGGTGCGGCGGATTGGCGCCATAGGCGAGCGCCGGGATTGGATCGTCGGTCTGCCGCACCCAGATGTCGGGGCTGTGCGCGTGCCACCCCGTCGAGGGCACCGCCCCCGTGTCGCTGAGGTTTTCGCGCACCACGATGTCGGCGTTGAGCGTCCCGTCGCGGGCGGCGATGACAGCGGCGTCGACGTCCACGCGTCCGAAGCCATACCACTGGCTGAACTCGTTGACGCCGTCACCGTCGTTGTCCACCCACTGCCCGATCGGGTCCGTGTTGGCGAAGTCGATGCGGTTGGCCGTCGTGCGCAGGATCTCCCGCACCTCGACCCACGTCAGCGACGGATCGGTGGAGATCACCAGCGCGGCCGCCCCGGCGATGGTCGGCGAGGCGTGGCTCGTCCCGCCGAAGGTGGCGTCGTAGTCGTTGCACGTCGTCGGCCCGGCGCATCCGTCGAGCGCGCCCGTCCCGACGCGGACGCAGGTGGTCGTCGGGTCGATGATCGTGCCAGTCCCGGGGGCATAGGCCGTGTGGCTCGGCGCGACGATGTCCATCTCGGGCCCGAAGGGGGAATACAGCGCCCGCGTATCGACCGCCACGGCCAGGTTGTTCGTATTGCCGTTCGGATCGGCGTGGAAGCTGTTTACCGGCGAGGTCGGATTGCTGTTGATGCTGGCTCCCACCGCGATCGTCCGCTCGTACGCCGCGTACTGGCGCAGGGCCGAGAACTGAATGTGGCCCAGATTGCCGGTCGAGAAGGTGACGACGCACCCGCGCCCGCCGCGCCCGTAGACGGTCAGGAAGTCGAAGCAGTCGCGCAGCGCCGAAGACAGCGCGCCGCCGGTGACGCCCCACGAGTTCGAGATTACGTCGGCAGGCCGCGCCGGGAGCGCCGGGAAGCCGACGGCGGTAGCGCCGGTGTTGAAGCCCGCCGCCCAGATGAACGCGTCCGCCATCTCGATGCCCGTGGCCGGGCTGGGCAGGCGCGCGCCGATGAGGTGGCAGTTGGGCGCCACGCCCGCCGTGCCGCGCCCGTTGTCGAAGGCCGCCGTCGCCGTGCCCGCACACTGCGTCCCGTGGTCCCCGCCCAGGCTGCCGACGGTTTGCGCCGCCATCGCGCTGAAATCGAACGAGGTGACCAGCTTGGACGTCCCGTCCGTGAGCGTCGCCGTCAGGTCCGGGTGGTTGGGCGCCACGCCGTGCGGGTCGAACACCGCCACGGTGACGTCGGCGCTGCCGCCCCGCAGGTCCACGGCGATGTCGTCGAGCGTGTCCCAGGCCTCATCGCAGTTGATGAGCGGCAGATGGTTCAGGTTGGCCCAGAGCGTGTCGTTCGGCGTGTACTGGTCCAGTTCGAGCTGCATCAGCAGGTTGGGCTCGGCATAGCGGACCGGAAATTTCTCCCGCAGCGTCTGCGCGATCGAGAGCAGCTCATAGGTCGGCGCGCCGGGCCGGGCCAGCAGGAAGGCGTTGCCCGCGTAGAGGATGGGCCGCTCGACGCGGAGTCCCACCTCGCGGGCGATGCGCTGCACGTCCTCGCGGGTCACGTGGTCTTCGAAGCGCACGGTGAGTTCGTTCGTCAGGCCCTGGATCGGTCGCTCGCCCCGCCGCACCGGGCGGGCCAGCCGTGCGGTGAGGCCCTGCTGTTCCAGATCGCTGACCACGGCCTGCATGCGCTCCTCGGCCTCGCCATTATCGCCATCCTCCAGTTCCACCCGCACGTAGCTCACGTCGGCGGGCTGCGCCGCCTCGCCATTGCCGTTCGCGGGCGTCAGGACGGCGGGCAACGGCTCGGCCTTCAGTCCCCGTCGATTCAGCCGGTCCCGCGTCACGTCCGGGGCCTCCGGGCCTCGGCTGACGAGCAGGAACGACCGCTCGTCCGGCTCGAAGTAGACCTTGGTCTCTCCCGCAACGTAGAACGGCTGCCCTTTCCGGCCCAGCACGACGGTGACCGTCTTCGAACCGGCGGTCAGTTCGACGGTCCGGTGCTCGTCCTGTAGCTTGCTCTTGGGCTTCGACACCTCCAGGTCATACCGGCCGGGCTCCAGTCCCTCGGCGTGCACGACGCCCGCGTCCGAGGTCGTCCCCAGCTTCTTGTATTTCTTGCTGCCAGCGGCTCGGAGTTGAACGTCTGCCCCTTTGACCGGAGCACCATTGGCGTCTTCGACGATGACGTAGATGCGACTCGTGGTTTTCATACGGGTATCCTCGTAGAGTTGAGTGAGGAAATAGGAATGAGAGATTGGAGAAAAGCACCGGGACTAGCCTTCGTAGAAGAAGGTCGTCTGCGGATCGCCGAGTGCGACGCCGCCGTCGCCGGTGTGGAGCCGCCAGCTCAGGCCCAGCGTGACGAGGTACGTGCATCGATGCAGCGGCTGCTGCGGATCGCCGGGCGGCACGAGCTGACTGGTGTTGATGGTGAGCGCGCCGTTGCTCATCGGGTCCGTGCCGTTCGCGTCGGCGGCGACGCTGAAGGGCAAGTGGACATCGTCCAGGTTTTTGTTGAAGCTGCCGTCGTTGCTTCGCACGTTCACGTTGACACTGGACAAGTGCGGATGGTACACGGTGTAGGCCACGTCGACGGACCCGCTGAGAGGCTGGCAGGCGTCGGTAGTGTGATCGACCATCTCCAGCAGGCGGAGCGCGTTCGTGTTGTCGAGCATGAGGGCGTTGAGCGTCGTGCCGCTGGCGGGCAGATCCGTCGTGACCGCCGTCGCGGTGTTGCGCAGCCGGATCTCGAACCGCAGCGCCACCTTACCGTCGGTTACGTCCACCTCCTCCGACGGTGGCACGTTGTCACCCGCTGAGAGGCCCGCCCCAGGACTCGTCGCCGGAGCCAGCTTTCGCGTGTCGAGGGCCAGCAGCACATCCGGGTCCCATCCACCGTACGGCGCCCCGATGAACCCCGGAATGTCCGCCGGGGTCACGTCCGGGTCTTCGACGAAGGCGCGCTCGACCGCTTTCTTGATGTCGAGCCACCCATTCGGATCGAGGTCGGCCTTGCGCGCCCGGACCTTCACGATCTTGAAGGATGGAGCTAGGCGGATGACACGTCCCAGCACGACGCCATCCACGAACAGATCCGCGTCGGCACCGGCTCCCACGGTCCGGGTGAAGCTGGCTGCCGACGGGGGCGCGCCCCCGTTGACGCCGGGCGTTTCACTCACGAGGAATCGATACTCGACCGTATAGGGATCACTGAGATAGGGAACGCTGCCCATCATCTTGAGCGCGCCCCCGGTAAAGGCATAGTGGGTGCTCCCGGCTACGCCATAGCCGTCGGCGTCGAAGTCGTTGGTGCTTAGTCCGTCCGGGATCGCGAACCGCGCCTTGCCGACGTCGGTCCATACCGCCGGGACAGGCGTCTGCGGGCCGACCGGCACCGGGACGCAGAGTTCGACACAGAAGCACGGCCCCACATTTTCGCGATCGTCCGCACGTCCTCGGGACCGCGGCTCGTCCAGCAGGACATTGCCGTCGCTGTCCTCAATGTTGAAGAACAGGTCCGGCCCACCGAAGAGTTCGACGTCGATGAACGTCCCCTCCCGGTAGAGATCCCCCAGGTAGTCGATCCGAAAGTGTCCCGCCCCATTCGTCGTCGCCGTACCCAGGTTATCGTGCTGCGTCAGGTCGACGTCGAACGCCGTAACCAGCAGCCCGGCGATGGGCACCTGGGCCTCACAAGCGGTGACGCGCCCGACGATGGTCCACACGTCCGCCTGTCGCTTGAGGGTACAATACACTTCGCGGGGGAGGAGGAGATTGAGCGTCCAGACGTCATCGCCTGACGCCGCCGGGCGGTACGTGCCGAGAAACAGCCGTTCCGCCTCGTCGAGCGCCCGCGCCTGGCGATCACCATCCTGCAGATACGGAACCTGAGGGATGACGACGTAGACATCGAGCGCGCCTCCGGCGTAATCGGGTTCGGCGTAATCGGGTTGCTCGATGCAGAACTGCCCCTCATCGTCCGTTGTGGCACGAAGCACCAGATTGGCGGATTCGACGAGGCGGTTTAGATCGTCCTCGGAGACACGCTGGACGACGGTCTTCAGGTCCTGGCGCGCCGCGAGAGAGGTCTCCGCAGCGGAGGCCTCCCGCTCGGAATGCACGGCGATGACCTCCGCCCCACCAATGCGATCCTGAATTTGAAGCGTACCACAAAGCGTCGCGAGCAGGTAGCCGTGGAGCGTGCAGTGTTCAGGCATACGTTGCCTCCTGAGAGAGATGAATGTACGAGGTGATGTCTTCCGAGCCAGACCAGCTCGGGCGGGTGGACGGGCGCCTTCCAGCACTTCGCAGGGATAGGACGAGCGCGAAGTGTTCGGGAAATGACACGACGACGGTAGACCCGCTCTTATAGAAACGTGAAGCCCCGTATTCTAACGTCCTTCACTCTTTATGTTACATATACGTTACTTTCGACGTGCCCTGGCTGCCGCAGGCATTCGCTGCGCTCAGGTGCGAGAATATGTTATAGCGTCTGCTTAGAAACGACGACGCTCTCTGGCGGGTGTCCCGCCCGCATCCCTAGCCTGCTATCCACATCAGCCCTTCCGGTCAGTATCTTGCGGGACCATACCCTCTGACTCGCCTGCTTCTCCACGATGCGATCCGCCCGATTCCTGCTGTGCGTGCTCTTCACCGTCTGCTCAGCCTGCACCACCAACTCGCCCCCTAATTCCCCGGCCCCAGCCCCTCCGGCGCCGACGCTCTCGTTCGACCGCGACTCGCTGACCCAGGCCGTCCGCGCCGAGTACCTGCGTGCCTGGAACGACTACAAGACGTACGCCTGGGGCTACGACGACCTGAAGCCCCTCAGCAAGACGGGCGCCAACTGGTACGACGAATCGCTGCTGATGACGCCGGTCGATGCGCTCGACGGGATGCTGCTGATGGGGCTGGACGCCGAGGCCGACAGCACCCGCGAGTACATCGCGATGACGCTCGACTTCGACCAGGATCAGTACGTCAAGACGTTCGAGATCACGATCCGGCTGCTGGGGAGTCTGCTGGCGTGCTATCAAATGACTGATGACGAACGGCTGCTCGCACTGGCCGACGACCTGGGCACGCGGCTGCTTCCGGCATTCGAGTCGCCCACGGGCCTGCCGTACACGTTCGTCAACCTGCGCACCGGCGCCGTACGGGAGCCCGTGACCAACCCTGCCGAGGTGGGCACGCTCATTCTGGAGTTCGGCGCACTCAGCAAGCTCACCGGCAACCCGGCGTACTACGACGCTGCGAAGCGCGCTCTGGAGGCCGTCTACGAACGTCGCTCCGACCTCGACCTCGTGGGCACGGCGATCCACGTGGAGACGGGCGAATGGGTGGAGACGACGAGCCACCTCAGCGGACGCATCGACTCGTACTACGAGTACCTGCTCAAGGGCTGGCTGCTCTTCGGCGACGCGGACCTGCAGGCGATGTGGGAGACGCACCGTCCTGCCCTCCACGAGCACCTCGCCATGCAAGAAAACGGCGGTCTCTGGTACGGCTGGGTGGATATGCACACGGGCGCGGAGATCGCCCCCCACTTCGGCGCGCTGGATGCCTTCTTCCCTGCCGTGCTGGTGCTGGACGGCGACCTGGAGCGTGCCGCGGCGCTGCAGGAATCCGCCTACCGGATGTGGACGCTGCACGGGCTGGAGCCGGAGATCCTGGACTTCCGCGCCATGGAGGTGGTCAACGGCGCGTACCACCTGCGGCCCGAGATCATCGAGTCGGCCTACTACCTGCACCACGCCACCGGCGACCCGCGCTACCTGGAGATGGGCCGCACCTTCTTCGACGGGCTGCTGCAATACACGAAGGCGGACGCGGGCTTCGCCGCCATCCGCGACGTGCGGACGATGGAAAAGATGGATGCGATGGAGAGCTTCCTCTTCGGCGAGACGCTGAAGTACCTGTACCTGCTCTTCGCCGAGGACGCCCCGCTCTCACTCGACGAGGTCGTCCTCACCACCGAGGCCCATCCGCTGCGGCGGACGTGGGAGTGATCGCTGGGGCGTGATGCGTGGGGCGTGAGGTGAGCAGGCCTCGGCCCGTCAGCTGTTCGTCCGGTAGTGCGCCAGTTCCTGCGCGGCTTTTTCGCTGCCTAATTCTGCCGCGCGCTCCAGCCACCGGGCCGCCTGCTCATGATCGACGGGAACGCCCTTCCCCTGCTGATAGGCCACCGCCACCATCCTGGCCGATTCCGAATGGCCCTGCCCGGCGAGCGCCTTGAACGCCTCGACCGCCTCCGCGTGCTCGCCCTCCATGTACTGCGTGAAGAAGGCGAGTTTGAACTGTGCCTCCAGATCCCCCTGCTGCGCCGCCGTGCGTAGTGACTCGATGTTTGGGTCTTCGTCAGCATCATAGGCCCCTGCCTCGTGGATATAGGCGTCTTCTGCGTCGAGCGTACCCTGCGGAGACTCCCGCTCACAGCCTACGACGAGAACAGCGATGAGCAGTAGGGGCTGATAGCGCATGGCGGGTAGAGACATGGCGAGTGGACAGTCTACCTCATGATAAGCCATTCACCACTCAGAACCCATCTCCGCGCCCCTTGCAAGGCACCCTCGTCGGACTAGCGAGCCCCCTCACGCATCACGAACCACGCAGTACGCCCTACCCCACCGTCGCCGGTGCGCGTTGCTTCTGAGCGGACGGCGTGGGCAGCTTGGCCTTGACGGCGGCGGGAATGGAGCGAGTCGCCTTGGGCTTTTTCGAGGGTGTCGCGGGCACGCTCATCTGGAACTCGTCGGCGTTCTCCTTGGCGTTGAGCAGCACCTCCAGGACGCCGTCCTTGGTCGTCTCCTCCATCAGCGCCGCGCGCAGGTTGCTGGCGTTGCGGAAGCCCTTGAAGTAGCCGCCGTACTGGCGCCGCATCTCCAGGACGCCGGTGCGCTCGCCCAGCCACTCGCACTTGAGCGTCAGGTGCTCGGCCACCACGGCCAGGCGCTCCGGCCACGTGGGCGGGGGCGGCACCTCGCCGGTGGCCATGTAGGTCTTGGCGTGCTCGAAGATCCACGGATTGCCGATGGCCCCGCGCCCGATCATCACGGCATCGACGCCCGTCTCGTCGAACATGGCCTTTACCTTCTCCGGCGTCAGCGCGTCGCCGTTGCCGATGAACGGGATGTCGCGCACGCCTTCCTCTTTGATGCGCCGCAGCCACTCCCACCGCGCCTCGCCCTTGTACATCTGGCTCCGCGTGCGGGCATGCACGGCGAGGGCCTGGATGCCCTTGTCCTCCAGCATGCGCGCCACCTCCAGGATCTGGATGGAGTCGTCGTTCCAGCCGAGGCGCGTCTTGACCGTCACGGGCCGCGTGGCGCCCTCCATCACGGCCTCCACGATGCGTTCCATCTTGGGCAGGTTGCGCAGGATGCCCGCCCCGGCGTCTTTGCGGACGACCTTCTTGACGGGACAGCCGAAGTTGATGTCGATAAGGTCCGGCTCGATGGCATCCACGATGCGCGTGGCCTGCCGCACCTGCTCCACGTTGCCGCCGAAGATCTGGATGCCGACGGGCCGCTCCTCGTCGTAGATATCCAGCTTCTGAACCGAGTCGTCGGCGTCGTAGATGAGGCCGCCCGACGAGATGAACTCGGTGTAGAGCATGTCGGCGCCGTAGCGCTTGCACAGCAGCCGGAAGGGCGGGTCGCTGACGTCCTCCATCGGCGCCAGAAAGAGCGGGCGCTCCCCGAAGTCGATCGATCCGATCTGCATGGTCCGTAGGTCGTCTGGGCGGGTCCGTGGGTCGTGGCGCGGGCTTGAACGGCAGGGCAGCGAGGCGGTTTCTGCGCAGGGAAAGGGCGAGCGGGCGACACGGCGAGCCTATGCGATAAATACCATGCCAGCCCTGTCCCACACTCCCACACTCGAATAGAACGGAGGTGCGACGATGAGCCGCCGCCATAGTAACCTTTCCGTCCGCGTCCGTATACTGAACCACACGCTGCCTCTTCCGATCATCTTTCGTACCGACGTATGCGCTTCGCCAAGACGCACCACCTCCTCACCCTCGCCGTCCTGGGCCTGATGACCGTCCTGCTGGCCGGATGTGGCGGCGGCAACCTGCTTGAGATGCTGAGCCGCTGGGAGACCCTGGGCTGCTGCGGGCTCATCATCGCTATCCTGGACATCATCGCCATCATCGAAGTGGGCGGCAGCCGCAAGGACACGGGCAGCAAGGTGCTGTGGATTCTGCTCATCGTCTTCTTCCCCATCGGCGGACTGCTCTTTTACTACTTCCTGGGCCGGTAGGCGGCGTCCGTCCTGAGCGCCATCGCTACGAGTTCTTGACGCAACTTCCCGCTCGCGCAGGGCTTGAAGGAGTAGGTCTCGTTCCCGCTCCTTTGCCGCCCGGCTATGCTACGACTGCCCACCCCCGTTGCGCGCGCCGTTTCGCTCGTTCTGGTCGCTCTGCTGGTCCTCGTAGGGATCGGCTGTTCCGGCACGCAGCCGCCCACCGACACGACGAAGGCGGCCAACCCGCCGCCGCTGCTGCTCATCTCCATCGATGGCTTTCGCGCGGATTACCTGGACCGAGTCGACGCGCCGACGCTGGAGCGGCTGGCGCGTGAGGGGACGCGGACGGAGGGGCTCATCTCGGCGTTTCCCACCAAGACGTTTCCGAACCACTACACCATCGTCACCGGCCTCTATCC
>JAAAOL010000185.1 GCA_009908885.1 Bacteroidota bacterium
GTGGACGCATCAGCGTGGGCGTCCAGGCGCTCCCCCGCGACAGCGCGTTCGGGCGGCTGCAGGGCACCGACAACCTGTTCGCCATCACCACGGACCGCTATGCCGACGCGCCGCTGCTCATCCAGGGGCCGGGCGCCGGGCCGCAGGTGACCGCCGCAGGCGTCCTGGCCGACGTCCTGAAGTCAGCCCGGATCGCCGCGACGTGACGAAGCTATGTAGATCCATGAAAGAATGTTGGCACATCGGTGCGGTTCGTCTCAGCGCTACCGTTGAGGTCTCTCCCTTCTGGAAGGGAGAACAAGAGGGATGTGCCCCCCGGAAGCGGGCTGTGAGCGGACCTCCTCTCTGTCTCTTACTGAATCGAGTTCAGCACAGGCTCTTCGCGGAAGGAGAGGACCCAGGCGAAACCAGGACGGGCGGTATGCAAACGTTCTTGGATGATTCCACCTAGCAGAATCGAACCAGTCGACGCGCAGGGCAATCGCATCTGTTGCAACTGGGCGGATTGTACCGAAATGGGGTCAGTTCAGAAGCACCAACCTGTCTCTAGCCCCTCTGTCATTCCCGTGAAAACGGGAATCCAGAAACGAGTTAGCGTGCTGGATTCCCGATCAGGGTCGGGAATGACGCCAGGTGAATCGGAAACGAGGACGCGTAGCTTAACATGCGATTGCCCTGAGTTGGCGCGACTTCGGTGAGCAGATCTCCGTGATAACGCCTACCTTAGTTATTCTATTATTCCGCTGCGCGCTGCTCCCGCCTGCCCATGCTGTTCGGCTCCCGCCGTACCGATGATCTCGAACGTCAAGTCGACGCCCTCACGGCGGAGAACGAGCGGCTGCGCCGGGCCGTGGACGAGCTGTCGATCCTGAACGAGCTGGCGGCCGACATCGGCGCGACGCACGACCTGGAGGCGATCGTTCGCAAGATCGTACGCCGCTCGCTGGAGGTGGTCGAGGCCGAGCAGGGCGTCATCACGATGGTGGACGACGCGCAGGAGGCAGGCGGTGCGATGAAGACCCTCATCCGCACCTCGTTCGACGCCTCGGCCCTGGAGTCGCTGCGGCCCGACGAGGCCCTGTTGGACTGGATGCGCACCCATCGGCGCCCGCTCTGCCTGAACGCCCCGCGCGAGAGCAAGCAGTTCGGCTACATCGACTGGCCGACGTCCGTCCGCTCCCTGCTGTGCGTCCCCCTCAGCATCCGGTCGCGTCTCATCGGGCTGCTGATCGTCTACAACAAGAAGCGGGACGGCGGATTCACGGAAGGCGACGAACGGCTGCTCTCCATCATCGCGGGACAGTCCGCCCAGGTGATCGAGAACGCGCGCCTGCACGAAGAAGAGAAGGACCTGCTGCGGATGCGCGAGGCGATGCGGGTGGCGCGCGACATCCAGACGCGGCTGCTCCCCACCGCCGCCCCCGACGTCCCCGGCTACGACCTCGCGGGCATGAGCATCCCGGCCCAGAAGGTCGGCGGCGACTACTTCGACTATATCCCCGTGGATGCTGAGCGGCTGGCCCTCTGCGTGGGCGACGTCGTGGGCAAGGGGCTGGGGGCCGCCCTCCTGATGGCGAGCGTCCAGGCCATGCTGCGCGCCCAGACGTTGCCGGACGTGGACGTAAACACCTGCCTCGAACGCGCCAACGCCCAGTTGCATGCGACGACGGAGCGCGGCAAGTTCGTCTCGATGGTCTACGGCCACCTCGACACCTCCACCCATCACTTCCGCTACACCAACGCGGGGCACAATCGCCCGCTGCTCCGCCGGCGGGACGGCACCATCGACGAGCTACGCAGCCACGGGCTCGTCCTCGGCGGAATGTCGTCCTCCACATACGCCCAAGACACCGTCTCCCTCGCACTAGGAGACACGCTCTTGTTGTATTCGGACGGGTTGACCGAGGCCATGAACATGAAGCGAGAGCAGTTCGGTGAGGAGCGCCTGTACGCGCTACTGCGCGAGGCTGCCCCCTCCTCGGCCCAGCGCCTGCTCGACCACCTCCTCCGTGCGGTGCTGCACTTCAGCAAGGGCGCGGCGCAGCAGGACGACATCACCCTCCTGGCCGTCCACCGCACCGGCGCGCCCGCGACGACGTAGCGCCATCGGTACCTATCCGTACCGGCGGGCTGGATGAGACCTTTTATTCCGGAATCTCGTACATTGGCGCGTTCTTAATGAGCCTGAAACGGGAACCCCGTCCTCCCTGACGTCGCCCGAAGCGACCCGCCGGGTGCGGGTCTCCCCACGCGCGGCCCACCTGCATGCTATCACAGCCACACGTTGCTGCGCAATTGCGGCGGCTCTTCGAGCGCGCCCGCGCCCTGCCTCCGGAAGAGCAAGCGCACTTCCTGGACGAGGCCTGTGGGAGCGATTCCGCCCTGCGAGAGCAAGTCGCCCACCTGTTGCACCTGGACGCGCGCTCCGACGCGCTGCTGGTCCGCTCCGGCCTGTCCCGCCGGGCCGGGGCTTCCCGCTCCCGCTGGGAGCGGCTGGAGGTGCTGTTCGAAGGCGCCCTGGAACGGTCTGAATCCGAGCGCAGCGCCTTTCTGGACGCCTTCTGCGGTGACGACCCGGCCCTGCGCGCCGAACTAGAGGCGCTCCTCGGCGCCGACGAAGACGCCTCGGAATACTTCGAGCACCTGGCTCGGGTGGTGCTGCCCGCTCCTCCGCCGCACCGTGAGGCCGCCGCCGTGCTGGACGACCTCGTC
>JAAAOL010000002.1 GCA_009908885.1 Bacteroidota bacterium
AAGCGGACGGCGATCCCGCAGCGACGGACCGAACCGGCCCCGGCCCTCACGCCCCAGCCCGACCTGGCTCCCGCTGCGACGCCGACGCCGCAACCGGCACCGCCGACGCCTGCGCCGCAGCCCACGAAGGCTGAACCCGCGCCCGCTCCGGCTGAGGCGCCAGCACCCTCCACGGCCGGTGACCCGATCCGCGAGAAGGTACTGTCGCTCGTCGCCGAGCAGACCGGGTATCCCCCCGACATGCTGGACGTGGATCTCGACCTGGAGGCCGACCTTGGCATCGACACCGTCAAGCAAGCCGAGATGTTCGCCGCCGTGCGTGAGGCGTACGACATCGAGCGCGACGAAGACATGCAGCTGCGGGACTTCCCCACGCTGGCTCATGTCATCGGATTCGTGCACGACAAGCGCCCGGACGTGAAACAGGCGTCAGCGGCTGCGTCGTCCGAAGCGCCCACATCCGCGCCAGAGGCGCCGACCGCGGCCCCGACAGCGGATCCGGTGCAGGACAAGGTGCTCGACCTGATCGCCGAGCAGACGGGCTATCCGAAGGACATGCTCGACCTGGACCTCGACCTGGAGGCCGACCTCGGCATCGACACCGTCAAACAGGCCGAACTGTTCGCCGCCGTCCGTGAGGAATACGGCATCGAACGGGACGACAATCTGCAACTGAGCGAATTCCCGACCCTCGCTCACACCATCGAGTTCGTCTACGAAAAACGACCCGACCTGCGTCCGGACGCGGCGCGGACGACACCCGCGACGGCGTCTGACGCGTCCACCGATGGCGCGTCGGCGGCCCCGGCGGACGACGAGGCGGTGAAGGAAAAGGTGCTGGACATCGTGGCCGAGCAGACGGGCTATCCGAAGGATATGCTCGACCTGGACCTCGACCTGGAGGCCGACCTCGGCATCGACACCGTCAAACAGGCGGAGATGTTTGCGAACATCCGTGCGGAGTACGACATCCCGCGCGATGACGACCTGCAACTGAGCGAGTTTCCGACCCTGGTGGACGTGATCCAGTTCGTCTACGACCGGGCCCCGTCCCTCGGCGATGGCGCGTCTGCCCCGGCAGAGGCGGCTCCGTCTGACGGCGTCGAGGCCCCGGCCGTGGCGACGCAGGAGTTCGAAGCTACCCTGGAGGCCGCCGCGACGATCCCGCGTCGCGTGCCCGTGCCGGTCCTGCGGCCTGACCTCGACCGGTGCACCCCGACGGGCGTCACGCTGGACGATGACAGCCGCGTGGTGGTCATGCTGGACGAAGGCGGCGTGGGCGCAAAGCTCGTCGGCCGCCTGGAAGACCGAGGCGTCGCGGTGCTCGCCATCGACGACGCGCCGGACGCCGAGACGCTGACGGAGCGGCTGGAGGCCTTCGTGGCCGATGGTCCCGTCACGGGCGTCTACTGGCTCCCCGCACTGGACGAGGCGACCCCGCTGTTCGAGATGGAGGGACTGGACGAGTGGCGCGAGGCGTTGCGCCGCCGCGTCAAGCTGCTCTACGCGACCATGCGGACGCTCTACGACCAGGTGAGCGGGCCCGAGACGTTCCTCGTCGCCGCCACCCGCCTCGGCGGGCTGCACGGCTACGACGAGGCCGGAGCGGTGGCCCCGCTCGGTGGAGCGGTCGTCGGCTTCGCCAAAGCGTTCAAGCGCGAACGCAGCGACGCGCTCGTCAAGGCGGTCGACTTCGCGTCGAGCCGCAAGACGGCCTCGCTGGCCGACCTGCTCATCGACGAGACGCTGCGCGACCCGGGCGTCGTGGAAGTGGGCTACGGCCCCGACGACGCCGAGCGCTACGCGATCAGCCTGGAGGTGCAAGACCTCCCCGAGAGCGACGACGGCATGGAGCTCACGAGCGACACCGTCTTCGTCGTCACCGGCGGGGCGGGCAGCATCGTCTCCGCCATCACGCGCGACCTGGCCGAGGCCTCGGGCGGTACGTTCTACCTGCTCGATCTCGTCCCCGCACCCGACCCGGACGACCCGGACGTCGCCCGCTTCGTGAGTGACAAGGACGGCCTGAAGCGCGACCTCTTCGAGCGCATCAAGGCCTCGGGCGAACGCGCCACCCCCGCGATGGTCGAGAACGAGCTGGCGATGCTCGAACGCGCCCACGCGGCGCTCTCAGCCATCCAGGCCGTCGAACAGGCCGGCGGCACGGCGCACTACCACAGCGTCAACCTGCTGGACGCCGACGGCCTCCGCGCCGTGATCGACGACGTGCGCGAGGAGCATGGTCGCATCGACGTGCTGCTGCACGCGGGCGGCCTCGAAATCAGCCGCTTCCTGCCGGACAAGGAGCCGAAGGAGTTCGACCTCGTCTTCGATGTCAAGTGCGACGGCTGGTTCAACCTGCTGCACGCCATCGGCGACATGCCGCTCGGCGCGACGGTCGTCTTCAGTTCGGTCGCCGGACGGTTCGGCAACGCGGGTCAGACGGACTACAGCGCCGCCAACGACCTGCTCTGCAAGACCTCGTCCAGCTTCCGCACGGCGCGGCCCGCAACGCGCGGCCTCGCCATCGACTGGACGGCCTGGGGCGGCATCGGCATGGCCACCCGCGGCTCTATCCCCAAGATGATGGAGGCCGCCGGGATCGACATGCTGCCGCCCGAAGCGGGCATCCCCATCATCCGCCGCGAGCTGACAAAGAGCGACTGGTCCGGTGAGTTCGTCGCCGGAAAGGCGCTCGGCATCCTCGTGGAGGAATGGGACGCCACCGGCGGCGCGGATCCGGATGCCTTTGCCACGGATGAGTCAGGCCCGATGACCGGGACCGTCACGGGCTTCACGCTCTACGACGGCCTCACTATCGAGACGACGCTCGACCCGGCGGAGCAGCCATTCCTGGACGATCACCGCATCGACGGGACGCCGGTGCTGCCGGGCGTGATGGGCATCGAAGCCTTCGCCGAGCTGGCCCAGCGGGCCTTCCCGGACCGGCACGCCGCCGCGGTCGAGGACGTGGACTTCCTCGCGCCGTTCAAGTTCTACCGCGACGCCCCGCGCACGGTAACGCTCCACGCCACCTTCCAGCGCGACGGCGACGACCTCCTCGCCGCCTGCCACCTGACGGGCACACGTGAGTTGCCCATGGGCACAGAGACGACGACGCACTTCACCGGCACGGTCCGCCTTACGACCGAGGCGCCCACGGTGGACGCGATGACGGCTCCGGCAGCGCCCGAGGGCGAGGTCGTCGACCAGGACGCCATCTACCAGATCTACTTCCACGACGACGCCTATCAGGTGCTGGAGCGTGCCTGGATGGACGACGGCACCGTGGTGGGACGGATGGCGGACGACCTCCCGGCCAACCATACGCCGGAGGACCGCCCGTTGGTGATGGCCCCACGCCTGATCGAGCTGTGCTTCCAGACGGCTGGCGTGTCGCAGATCGGCACCGACGGGTCGCTGGGCCTGCCGCAGCACGTCGGACGCGTGCAGGCGCTCCGCGCGCCGGAGATGGCAAAGGGACAGCACCTCTACGCCGTCGTCACCCCGCGCGCCGACGGGGCCTACGACGCCCGCGTGGTCGATGAGGACGGCGCCGTCTACGTCGTGCTCATCGGCTACCAGACCATCGCGATGCCCGGGGGCGTGGACGACGACGCCCTGGCGCCCCTGGCCGCCGCGATGGCGCACTAACCGCCACGGACGCGGGCGTCCGGAGGCCCCGAGCACCCCGGCCTCCTGACGCCCCTCCGTCCTTCCCCTGATAGATCCTTCCTCCCATGTCTAGCGACTTCACCCGCATCGCCATCGTCAACCGCGGTGAGCCCGCCATCCGGCTGATTCACGCCGTCCGTGAATACAACCGGGAGCACGGCACGCAGCTCCGCACCATCGCGTTCTACACCGACCCGGACCGCCATGCTTTCTACGTGCGCGAAGCCGACGAGGCCTATGCCCTCGGTTCCGCCACCTTCGTGGACGAAGCCGACGGTGAGCGCAAGAGCCGGTACCTGGACTATGCGACGCTGGAGCACGCGCTGGCGGCCACTCGCACTGAGGCCGTCTGGGTGGGCTGGGGGTTCGTGGCCGAGCACGCCGCCTTCGCCGACTTGTGCGACCGGATGGGGATCGTGTTCATCGGCCCTTCGGGCGACGTGATGCGGCAGTTGGGCGATAAGATCACCGCCAAGCAGATCGCTGAGGAGGCCAACGTGCCGGTGGCGCCCTGGAGCGGCGGCACAGTCGACACCATCGAGGCGGCCCGCACCCACGCCGAGCAACTGGGCTATCCGCTCATGGTCAAGGCGACGGCGGGCGGGGGCGGGCGCGGCATCCGCAAGGCGCACGACGAGACGCAACTCGCCGACACGTTCGAGAGCGCCCGCAAGGAAGCGTTGAAGGCGTTCGGCGATGCCTCGGTCTTCCTGGAGCGCCTCGTCACGGGCGCGCGCCACATCGAGGTACAGATCATCGGCGACGGGACGACGTGCTGGGCCGTGGGCGTGCGCGACTGTACGCTGCAGCGGCGCCATCAGAAGGTGCTGGAGGAGACGCCCTCCCCCGCCCTCACGCCGGAGCAGGATCGCGAGATCCGCGCTGCCGCCGCCCGCATGGGCGAGACCGTCGGCTACCAGAACGCGGGCACGGTCGAGTTCCTGTACGAGCCGGACTCGGAGACCTTCTCCTTCATGGAGGTCAACACGCGCCTACAGGTGGAGCACCCGGTGACGGAGCTGGTGACCGGGCTCGACCTCGTGAAGATGCAGCTCGATATCGCGCGGGGCGGAACCCTGCAAGGCACGCCGCGCGCGGCCAGTGGCCATGCCATCGAGCTGCGCCTCAACGCCGAGGACCCCGAGCAGTCCTTCGCGCCGGCCCCCGGCACCCTCGCCCTCTTCCGTGCGCCCACGGGTCCGGGGCTCCGCCTCGACTCCGGCTTCGAGGAAGGCGACGAGATCCCTCCGCATTTCGACTCGATGATCGCCAAGTTGATCGCGTACGGGCGCACGCGGGAGGAGGCCATGGCCCGCCTCAAGCGCGCGCTGAGCGAGAGTGCCATCGTCATCCGGGGCGGGATGAGCAACAAAGGCTTCTTGCTGGAATTGCTGGACCACCCCGACGTGCAGGCGGGCGAGTACGACGTGGCCTGGCTGGACCGCCACGTGGCCGCCGGGAAGCACCTGACGCATCGCCACGCCGAGATCGCCCTGATCGAGGCCGCGCTGGAGGTGTACGACGCCGAGATGGACGTCGAGCGCAACCAGTTCCTCGCCTCTGCCGGACGAGGCCGCCCCGAGGTGTCCGACACCATCGGGATCGACGTGGAGCTGGAGTGCCAGGGCACGACCTACGCGCTGAACGTCTACCGCCTCGGTCCGCAGCGCTACCAGATCACCGTCGACGGACGGCGCATTCCGGTGGACGTCGAGCAGCGGGGCGACAACGAGCGGCAGCTCACCGTCAGCGGCCAGAATTACCGCGTCTTCAGCGTGGTGCAGGGCGTCACGCACCTGATCGAAGTCAACGGCGTGCCGCATCGCATTTCGCAGGATCAGGGCGGCGCCGTCCGCGCTCCCGCCCCCGCCGTCGTCGTCTCCATCGACGTCCAGCAAGGGGACATCGTCGAAGTGGGCGACCGCCTGGCCGTGCTGGAAGCGATGAAGATGGAGATGCCCATTCTCGCCGAGGTGTCCGGCGTCGTGCGGGCTGTGGAGGCGCGCAGCAATACGCAGGTCGCCACAGGCGCCCCGCTGCTCGTCATCGAGCCGAAAGACGACGGACGACCGGCGCCGTCCGGCGCGCGGCGACTGACGTTCGACGGCCTGGGCCTCTCCCCCGAGGCGCAGCGCTCGGCCCGCACCGTCTGCAAGCGCAACCTGGACGAGGTCAAGAGCCTCATGCTGGGCTTCGACGTCGACCCGGGGCAGTTGCAGCACATCCTCTCCGAGGAGGGCATGTTCTGCGAGGGGCTGCCTGCGGACGATCCGCTGATGCTGGAGAGCGAGGACGAGATCCTCAACATCTTCGCCGACATCAGCGCTCTGTTCCGCCGTCAGCGTTCTGAGGACGAGCTGGGCGAAGACGCCCGCCACGGCACGGAGGAATATCTGTTCACCTACCTGCGCGACCTGGATGCGAAGGGCAAACAGCTCCCGGCGACCTTCACCGAGAAGCTGAAGCACGTCCTGGCGTACTATGGCGTCACCGGCCTGGAGCGCACGAAGCAGCTGGAGGAGAGCCTCTTCCGCATCGCCAAGTCGCACCATCAGATGGGCCAGCAGGTGATGCCCGTGCTGTCCATCCTGGAACGGCGCCTGGAGGACCGAAACGCCCTCGCCGACCACGTCGATGCCGACTTCCGTCGCCTCCTCGGTCGCCTCATCACGGTCACTCAGGGCCTCTTCCCGTCGGTCAACGACCTGGCGCGCGAGGTGCGGTATCAGTACTTCAACCGGCCACTATTGGACCAGGCGCGGCAGCAAGCCTACGACGAGGCCGAAGCCCACCTGCAGGCGCTCGCCGACGACCCCGAGCGGGACGACCGGCTGGAGCACATCCATGCGCTGGTGGCCTGTCCGCAACCGCTCAAGAGCGTCCTCTCCAGCCGCTTCGACGCCGCGCCGCCGCCGGTGGCCGCCCTGATGCTGGAGGTCATGATGCGCCGGTACTACCGCATCCGCGACCTGGAACACGTCCAGACCGTCACGCTGGACGGCCAGAACGTAATCACCGCCGAGTACGACCACGAGGGCGACCGCGTGCACGTGGTGACCGCCCACACGCCCTACGACGCCCTCGCCGAGACCGCAGAACGCGTTGGACCGTTCGTCGGGGACTACCCGGATGACCACGACGTCGTGGTCGACTTCTACGTGTGGAAGGACGGCCCGCTGGGCGATCCCGACGCGACGACCGAAGAGCTCGTCCAGCTTCTCGACGACTCGGCGCTGCCCGCGCAACTACGCCGCATCGTCGTGGCGCTGTCCGGCCCGGAGAGCGGACGGCACATCGGCGGGACGCAGCACTTCACCTTCCGCCCGTCGGACGACGGCTACTGGGAGGAAAAATTCTACAAAGGGGTCCTGCACCGCGGCCTGCACCCGATGATGGCGAAACGCCTCCACCTGTACCAGCTGGAGAACTTCGACATCGAGCGGCTGCCGTCCGCCGAAGACGTCTACCTGCTCCGCGCCACCGCCAAGACGAATCCGAAGGACGAGCGGCTGCTCGGGGTAGCCGAGGTGCGCGACGTGACGCCTGTGCGCGACGAGTCGGGGCGCGTGGTGCAACTGCCCTACCTGGAGCGCATGCTGATGGAGGTCCTCTCCGGCTTTCGCACCATCCAGGCACAGCGCTCCTTGCGGCAACGGCTCCACTGGAACCGCATCCTGCTCTACGTCTGGCCGCCGCTGTCGCTGCGGTCCGACGAGTTCAACGACATCGCCCGCAAGCTGGCCCCGGCCACCGAGGGCCTCGGGCTGGAAGCCGTGGTCGTCCACGCCCGGCTGCAACACCCGAAGACGGGCAGGTTGCGCGAGACCGTCATCAGCCTCTCCAACGTGGGCGACGGCGGCATGGTGACGACGTTCAACGAGCCGACCGACGAGCCCATCGAGCCGCTCACGGAGTACGAACAGCAGGTGCTGCGTGTCAAGCGGCGCGGCCTCGTCTACCCGTACGAGCTGATCAAGATGCTCACGCCCGAGGACGACAACAGTCCCAGCGGGCTGCCTCGGGGCTCGTTCCAGGAATACGACCTGGACGCGGACAAGAACCTGGTGCCCGTGGACCGGCCCTACGGCCAGAACGCGGCCAACGTCGTGGTCGGCACCATCACGAACTACACGGCCAAGTATCCCGAAGGCATGGAGCGGGTCATCCTGCTGGGCGACCCGAGCCGGGGCATGGGCAACCTGGCCGAGGACGAATGCCGCCTGATCAACGCGGCGATGGCGCTGGCCCAGGAAAAGGACATTCCGGTCGAATGGTTCGCCGTGTCCGCCGGGGCGCGCATCGCGATGGACAGCGGGACGGAGAACATGGACTGGATCGCCCTCACGCTGCGCCGCATCGTCGAGTTTACGCAGGCGGGCGGGGAGATGAACATCATCATCGTCGGCATCAACGTGGGCGCGCAGCCCTACTGGAATGCCGAGGCGACGATGCTGATGCACACGCGCGGCGTCCTGATTATGACCGAGGACGCGGCCATGGTGCTCACCGGCAAGACGGCGCTCGACTACTCCGGCGGCGTCTCGGCGGAGGACAACTTCGGCATCGGCGGCTACGAGCGCATCATGGGCCCGAACGGCCAGGCGCAGTACGGCGCCCGCGACGTGACCGACGCCTGCCACATCCTCCTGCGCTACTACGACCACACCTACGTGATGCCGGACGAGCGCTGGCCGCGCCGGGCGGCCTCGTCGGACCCCTGGGACCGCGACGTGTGCGTCTACCCGCACGGTCGCATCAACGGGACCCAGCTGGACACGGTGGGCGACATCTTCAGCGACGCGACGAATCCCGGCCGCAAGCTGCCGTTCGACATCCGCAAGGTGATGCGGGCGGTGACGGACCAGGACCACGAGCCGCTGGAGCGCTGGTATGCCATGCGCGATGCCGAGATCGGCGTCGTCTGGGAGGCCCACATCGGCGGCTACCCGGTGTGCCTGCTGGGCCTGGAGTCGCGCCCCGTGCCGCGCCTCGGCTACGTCCCGGCGGACGGCCCGAGCCAGTGGACCGGCGGCACCCTGTTCCCCCGCTCGTCGAAGAAGATCGCGCGGGCCATCAACGCGGCCACCAACAATCGCCCCGTGGTGGTGCTGGCCAACCTGTCGGGCTTCGACGGCTCGCCCGAGTCGATGCGCAAGTGGCAGCTCGAATACGGCGCCGAGATCGGGCGGGCGGTGGTCAACTTCGAGGGCCCCATCGTCTTCTGCGTCGTCTCGCGCTACCACGGCGGCGCGTTCGTGGTCTTCTCGAATAAGCTGAACGAGAACCTGGAAGTGGCCGCGTTGGAGGGCACCTACGCATCCGTCATCGGCGGTGCTCCTGCTGCCGCCGTCGTGTTCGCCCGCGAGGTGCGGAAGCGGACCAACGACGACGCCCGTCTGCAGGCCCTCAACGAGGAGATCCAGCAGGCCGACGGGGCGGAGAAGATGCGCTTGCGGTCGCGCTACAACGACCTGTACGAGGACATCTACTCCGAGAAACTGGGCGACGTCGCGACCGAGTACGACAACGTCCACAGCGTCCATCGCGCGCAGCAGGTCGGGTCCGTGCACAGCATCATCGCACCGACCCGACTGCGCCCCTACCTCGTCCAGGCCATCGAACGGGGCATGCAGCGTGCTTCCACCATCCCTGACGAAGCAACCGCGTCGGCGACGTAAACCGTCGCCGGCTCCTCCTTCCGGACCGGACCTCTGCCATGCTTGCCCCCCGGCGACATATCGCACCGACCACGCGCTCCGGCGACGCCACGACGCCGCTGTACTGGCTCATCCAGACGCAGGACGACCTGCCCCCGGATGACGATTGGCTGGCCGCCAGCGAACGGGCCGTGCTTGAGACGCTGCGGTTCGAGCGGCGGCGGGCATCGTGGCGGCTGGGGCGCTGGACGGCCAAGTGCGCCCTCTCGGCCTTCCTGACGCCCACGCAGGGCTCCGTCCCCCCGGCGACGCTGGCCGTACTCGCTTCGGAGAGCGGCGCGCCGGTGTCCTACCTGTACGACGACCCGCTGCCTGCCGCGCTGTCGATCAGCCATCGCAACGGGCTGGCATGCAGCGCCGTCGCCCCGTCGGGCGTGGCCCTCGGCTGTGACCTCGAAGCCATCGAGCCTCGCACGGAGGCTTTCGTGGCCGACTACCTCACCCCGGATGAACAGGCGATGGTAGCCGACAGGCCGGAGCACGACCGCGCGTTCTGGACGAACCTGATCTGGAGTGCGAAGGAGAGTGCCCTGAAGGCGTTGCAGACGGGCCTGCGGCTGGACACGCGCCGGGTCATCGTGCAGGTCCTCCCACCGACGCCGGCTACTGCGCCCTGGCATCCGCTGAGGGTCCAGTATCCCGATCAGGACCGTACGTTCGAGGGCTGGTATCGGCGCTTCGAGCGGCACGTGCTGACGGTCGTCGCGACGCCTTCGCCGACGGTGCCGGTGTCGCTCTGGAGCGGTGATGCGGACGCGTGAGACCCCGATGCTCCTGGGGCTGTCTCCCTCAACCGGACGAGGGCATGGGCGTTTCGGGCACGTCGGCGGTATCGTGGACGGCGGCGGCCAGGTCGGTGACGTAGCCCAGGTCCGGGCGCTGCTCGATGGCCGTCCCGACGACGATGAAGGACGCGCCCGCCTGCACCTTGCGCGCAATAGCATCCGGCGTGCGCAATCCCCCACCGACGACGAGCGGCGTGGTGCAGACTTCGGTAATGGCGGCGATCATGTCCTCCGGCACGGTCTGGTCCGCCCCCGAGCCGCCATCGGCGTAGAGCAGCCGCATCCCCATCATCTCAGCGGCGAGGGCCGTGGCGGCAGCGACGTCCGGCTTGTGGCGCGGCAGGGGCATCGTGTGGCTCATGTACTGCGCCGTCGTCGCCCGCCCGGACTCGATGAGCATGTACCCGGTCGAGATGGGCTCCAGGCCGAGCCGCCGGATGACGGGCGCGGCGTGCACGTGCTGGCCGATGAGGTACTCGGGATTCCGCCCGCTGATGACGGCGAGGTAGAGTAGGGCATTGAGTTCGGCGGAGAGCTGGCTGAGGGAGCCCGGAAAGCCGATGAGGGGCAGCTCCGTCACGTCCCGCAGGCTCCGCAGGTAGGCGTCGAACGCCGGGGCGTGCAGCAGGCTGCCGCCGACGAAGAGCGCATCGACTCCGGCCTCGGCGCAGAGCAGCGTAAAGCGCGGCAACTCGTCCGCCGGGAGCTTGTCGGGGTCGATGAGGACGATGAACCCGGCGCCGCGCTGCTGGCGGATGGCGAGGAGGTGGTCGTAGGTCGAAGTGGTCACAGGCGCCACGGAGCGATGGGACAGGTCGGCAGCGGACGCAGGCAAACTAGCCCGCCGGGGCGTTTAGTTCAAGGTCGAGACGTTGCAGGTTTCAGGTTCCACGTTTCAGGTTGAGTGTTAGCAATTCACGACCTGCAACCTGAAACCACCCAACCTGCAACCTATTCCAGCATCTCCCGCAACGCGTCCGCCGCGGCGGTGAGGGCGTCTTCCAGGTGCTCCGGCTGCCGTCCGCCTGCCGTGGCGAAGTGGGGCCGTCCGCCGCCCCCGCCGCCGACGCGCTTGGCCAGGGCGCCGACGAGCTTTCCGGCCTGCACGCCGCGCTCCACGAGGTCGTCCGAGACGGAGGCGACGAGGTACACCTTCTCGCCCGACGGGTCTTCGGTGCCGAGGACGCCGACGCTGGCCTCGCCGAGGCGATCTGCCATCATCTGGCCCAGGTCGCGCAGGGCGTCCATGTCGGTGCTGGGCACGCGCCCGGTGACGAGGCGCGCGGAGCCGACGGTTTCGGCGTTCTCGATGAAGGTGTCGAGGTGGCCTTCCAGGTTCTGCAGCCGCAGCGTCTCGATCTCCCGCTCCAGCGCCTTGCGCGCCTCCATGAGGTCGGCGATTTCTTCGTCCAGCGGCCGCCCCTGCGCGTTGGCCTGCGCCCGCGCCCGCTCCAGCTCGGACAGCTCGCGGTCCACGTAGTCGAGTGCGGCCTGCCCGGCCACGGCCTCCACGCGCCGCACGCCCGCCGCCACGGAGCCTTCCGACAGAAACCGAAACAGCCCGATCTCGCCGGTGGCGTCGACGTGGGTGCCGCCGCACAGTTCGATAGAATAGGCAGGATCGAACGTGATGACCCGCACGCGGTCGCCGTACTTCTCGCCGAAGAGCGCCATCGCGCCGCGGGCCAGCGCCTCGTCCACCGGCACGTCGCGCTCCTCCTGCTTGGCGATGTTGCGTTGGATCGTGTCGTTGACGCGCTGCTCGATGTCGTGCAGTTCCTCGGGCGTCACGCGCTCGAAGTGGCTGAAGTCGAACCGCAGCCGCTCTGGCGCCACGAGCGAGCCTTTCTGCTGGACGTGCTCGCCCAGGATCTCGCGTAGCGCCGCGTGCAGCAGGTGCGTGGCGGTGTGGTGCTTCACGATGCGGCGACGTCGCCGCGCGTCCACGAGGGCGGCCACCGGAGCGTCGAGGTGCTCCGGCAGATGGTCCACGACGTGCACGATGCGGCCCTGCTCCTTCTGCGTGTCGAGCACCTGTATCTCTTCGTCGCCCACGCGCAGCAGGCCGGTGTCGCCCACCTGGCCGCCGCTCTCGGCGTAGAACGGGGTGTGGTCCAGCACGATTTCGTGGCGCGGCAGGCCCTCGCCCGTCTCCACGGTGCGCACCGCCCGGATGTGGGCGTCGGGCACGTCCACCGTCTCGTAGCCGACGAAGACCGAGTCCTCGCCGCTGCCGACGGTCGTCCATTCGTCCGCCTCGCCATGGTCCGCCGCGAACGAGGCCGCCGCGCGGGCGCGCTCCTTCTGGCGCTGCATCAGCTCGTCGTAGCGCTGCATGTCCACGCCGAGGCCTTCCTCACGGGCCATCAGCTGCGTCAGGTCGATGGGGAAGCCGTAGGTGTCGTGGAGCAGGAACGCTATTTCTCCGGGAATAACCCCACGAATGGCCTTGGCAAGTGCTGGCTGATAGGGATTCGATGCGTCGGGATAGGCAACTTCCAATACACGCATTACCTCGCGATCTGAAGTCAGATCGCGCTTGAATGCATCAATAAGCCCGAGGTGCTCATCTGTTTTTTTCCTATTTGCTGCACTGATCTCTTTATAGCGTTCTCTCGCGTCAGAGTCACTAAGGATTTCAGCAGCAGTCGGTGCATCTTGTAGTGGATTCTGCTGCGCCAGATTTTGGAGACGTTTGCTGTATGAGCTAAACCGATCGAAAAACTTCACACCCGGCTCTAGGGTTCGAAGGAAGCTCTCCTCCTCGGACCGGATGACGCGCTCGATGTAGTCCTGCCGCCGCTCCAGCTCGGGGAACGTCGCGCCCATCTTGCTGGTGAGCGGATCGACGAGTTGGTAGATGAAGGGCTCGCGGAAGCCGAGCGTCTGGTAGCCGTAGCGAACGGCGCGGCGCAGGATGCGGCGGATGACATAGCCGCGCCCCACGTTGCCGGGGATGACGCCGTCGGCGATGGTGAAGGCGCAGGCCCGCACGTGGTCGGCGATGACGCGCATCGCCACGCGGATGTGCTCGCGCTCGGTCTCCGAGGCGACCTCAATGTCGTCGTAGCCCCGCACGTCGTCGCGCGGGTCGAGGTCGGCGAGCGTCTGGAGGAGCGGCGCGAAGAGGTCGGTGTCGTACGTGCTGCCGCTGCTGCCCTGGAGGACGGAGACGATGCGCTCGAAGCCCATGCCGGTGTCCACGTGCTGGGCGGCCAGCGGCTGGAGCGTGCCATCGGGCTGGGCGTTGTACTGGATGAAGACCAGATTCCAGATCTCCATCACCTGCGGGTGGTCAGCGTTGACGAGCGTATGGCCCGGCACGTCGGCGCGGTCGGCGTCGGGACGCAGGTCGATGTGCACCTCCGAGCACGGCCCGCACGGCCCGGTCTCGCCCATCATCCAGAAGTTGTCCTTCGTGTCGCAGAAGAGGACGTGGTCGGGGTCGATCTCGGTCTCGCTCTTCCACAGGTCAGCGGCTTCGGTGTCGGCCTCCAGGCCGAGCCGCTCGTCGCCCTCATGGACGGTGGCGTAGAGGCGGTCCGGGGCGAGGCCCCAGCGGTCCACCAGCAGCTCCCAGGCCCAGGCGATGGCCTCCTGCTTGAAGTAATCGCCGAAGCTCCAGTTGCCCAGCATCTCGAAGAAGGTGTGGTGGTAAGTGTCGTGACCTACCTCTTCGAGATCGTTGTGCTTGCCCGAGACGCGCAGGCACTTCTGCGTGTCGGCGGCGCGGTCGTACGGGCGGCTGCCGGTGCCCAGGAAGACGTCCTTGAACTGGTTCATCCCCGCGTTGGTGAAGAGCAGCGTCTCGTCGCCATGCGGGACGAGCGACGCGCTGGGGACGATCTCGTGGTCCTTCTCGCGGAAGAAGTCGAAGAACTCCTGGCGGATCTGTTCGGAGGTGCGCTGGGACATATGGGACAGAAACAGTTCGGTCGTGGTCGTCAACTGAGAGCCCGTCGATGCGGGCGTGTGCATCCAACGAAGGTAGCGTCTGCCCGGTCCCGTTCGCACGTAGCGGCGGCGAAAAGGCGGTTAATACTGGGAGTGCGGGAGTTGTTGAGTTCGGGGGTTCGAAGTTTCAGTTCGGACAGTAGCAGAATGACATGGAGTAGCGAGACGGTACAAGCTACTGGTCGTCAAACTGCGATCAAGATCATGGCCTCGGTGCGTTATCCGCTTGCCGTTAGCCGGTGCAGGTTATATCTCATATCAAGAATGGAATAGTGTCAGCATCGGACGTATCCATGATAGCCAGACTCTGCTTACTGGGAAAAGGGTGCTTCCTGTGGGCCTTTCTTGGGTTTGCTACCGTCCTTCCGGCTACTGCGCAACAGGATTCCAACGATCGGGTCCCACTCAGACACGGCCTGTATGTTGAATTCCTGGGCAACGGCATGAGCCCGGTGAGCATCAACTACGACTACGCCGTCACGAAGCATGTCGTCCTCCGCGCAGGTGTGGCGTACAACTGGATCCTGGGTGATCACGTCGCCGTCCCCTTTTCCGCCAGCTACTGCTTGCCCATTTCCCTTCAGCATTCCATCGAGGCAGGCGCCGGAGCGACGCTTCTATTCGAGGCGCCCGACTACGACGCAGAGGTGTTCTGGACGGGCCGGTTGGCGTATCGCTATCAGACCGCCACCGGCCTGTTTCTACGACCCGTCCTCGTTCCCTTTGTGTTCGAAGACGAAGAAACAGGCACGATCCGCATCGCACTGCTACCGGGGTTGGGAATTGGGTACCAGTTTTAGGCGCAGGCAAGCCGCGTAGCTCTTCGGATAGCCGAGATTGCGCTGGCTCACGACGGCGCACGCCACGTCGATCACGTTCTGGATGCTTTCGAGCAGTCCATAGCGCAGCGCCCAGGTGAGCCGCCGGTCGCGCCGCACCTCCTCAAACGAAAGCCTGGTAAAGCGCTCCAGCTCAACCAGGTTCGTTTCCCCTTCCTTGAGCCGTGAGAGCGGCGGTTCCAGATGTGCCATCGCGCAGCCGCTGCCCCACGTCGTCGAACAGGCGGCGGTGCATCGGTTGAAAGTCCAGGTATTCGCGCATCACCCGCAGCTTCTCACGGGCGAAGAAGGCGTCGTCGCACACGGCGAGGGGGATGCCGCTGGCGAGCACCTCGTAGTAGAGCAGCGCGGGCTGGTCGGCCAGGTTCACCACATCTACACGCACCTCGGGGAACGCTTCTTTCAGCGCCCGGACGGCCTCCCGGTAGGCGTCGCGCGTGTCGGCATAGACGGCCACGTCCAGGTCGCTGACAGGCGTGGGGCGCCTGGCGGCGTAGGAGCCGTAGAGCACGCCGAAGCGCACGGGCACCTCTCGCAGGAGCGCGTCGAGGCGCATCAGCAAAGCGTCAGGGTTGAGCATCGGGCCGGGCAGTGAGCGTGCGGACAGGCATGAAGCGCACGGCGCGGCGCAAAGGTCAATGCGCTCGGGAGAACGCACGATGACCGGGGTGTTGCCGAAGGGTGAGGACGGCATCGTTAAGCGCCGTATTAATAACTACCACTTGTTAAAAAAAAAGATGAAGGCCGTGCGGCGCGTTTGCCGTTGGCCGATGTAGCATGTATCAATTATGAAACGCAGCGCCGTACCAACCTCCGTAGTACCCATGACGACTTCACGTGTCTTCCTACGTGCCGTACCGCTGCTCGTAGCGCTTGCGCTCGGCGGCTGTGACTTCAACCCCGGTGCCGACCGCACGGGCTGCGACGGCTTCATCGAGGTGCTGCGCACGCTGCCGGACACCACGCTCGTCGAGGACGGACCACCGCTAGAGCAAGAACTCGAAGGCGAGGAGCCGTTCTTCCGGCATACCGAAGGG
>JAAAOL010000119.1 GCA_009908885.1 Bacteroidota bacterium
GACAGGCGGGCCGTTCTTGAAGCGCTCGAACCCGTATGTGACGCCCGGCACGGTGGCGAGGTCGGCCTGCAGATCCTCCACGATTTGCGGGACATCAGCCGCGTCGTGCGCCTCCACGTAGACCTGCCCGACGGTCGACTTCTCGCGGCGCGGGACGACGTTGTAGTAGACGATCGGATTGTCGCGCCCCACGTTGGCCGCATAGCGCCGCACGTCGCTCCGCCCCTGAAGGAGCCGCTCCACACGCCGGACGGCACGGTCGGTGGCGTCGAGGCGGTGTCCCTCCGGCAGCGTTACGTTCACGAGGAACTGCGGCTTACCGGCCTCCGGGAAGAACGAGACGCCGACGAGCGGAAACAGGCTCACGCTCCCGGCAAACGCGACGAGCGCGATCGCCAGCACCCCCACCGGATGCGCGAGCGCCCACGTCAGGCTCCGCCGGTACGGCCCGTCCACCTGCCGCTGCAACCAGCGCATGAGCGGCCCGCTCACGGAACGGATGAGTAGCGAGTCGCGAGTGGCGAGTGGTTCATCGTTCTCACGCCCAGACTCTCTTTCTCCCATACCCCCATTCTCCCGCACGCCCACACGCCGACGCCCCCCGAGCCAGCGACTGGCGAGGAGCGGCGTGAGCGTGAGGCTCACGAGGAGCGAGGCCACAAGCGCCAGGATCACCGTCACCGGCAGGCTGCGGATGAAGTCGCCGCTGCCGCTCTGCACGAGCACGATGGGCAGGAATGCGAGAATGCTCGTCACCGACGTGCTGATGACGGCCCAGCCCACCTCGCTGGTGCCCTTCAGCACGGCGTCGATGGCGCCGAGGCCTTTCCGCCGGTAGCGCGCCACGTTCTCCGTGATCACGATGGCGTCGTCTACCAGCAGCCCGAGCGCGATGACGAGGCCGACGATGGAGATCTGCTGCAGGCCGTAGCCCGTGAGGTCGAGCCCCCAGATGGCCATCAGAATGGAGAGCGGGAGGGCGCACATCACGATGACCGACGCCCGGAGACCGAGCGCCAGCAGGATGACGCCGCCCACGAGCAGGATGCCCTGCAGCAGATTGGCGAAGAAGCCGTTCACGCGCTGGTCGACGCTCTCGGCCTGGTCGAACACCTCGTGCATCGCGATGCCGGCCGGGAGCGCCTCGGCGCGGAACGTGTCGAGCGCCGCCTTCACGCCGTCGAGCACGTCGAAGATGTTCTCACCCTCGCGCTGGGTCACCGTCACGAACACGGCGCGCTGCCCGTTGAAGCGGGCGCGGTGCGTCTCGTCGCCCGGCTGTAGCGTCACGGTCGCCACGTCGCGTAGGCGCACGAGCCCATTCGCCGAGCGCCCGACGATGGTCTCTTCGATGTCGCCGATCGAGGCGTAGTCGCCCGTCGTCTGGATGTTGAAGCGGCGCGGGCCGACGTCCACGTCGCCGCCTGGCAGGTCCTGCGCCTCGGATTGGATGGCGCCCATCACCTGACCGAGCGTGATGCCCGTCTGGCGGAGCTGCTCCAGGTCGAGGCCCACGCGCACCTCCTGCTCCGGATACGCCCACGTGTCGACCGTCTTCACGCCGTCCACGCGCTCGACGGCCTGCTCCAGCCGCTCGGCCACATCCTGCAACTGCTTGTACGGCGCTTCCTCCGCGACGAGGGCGACCTGATACACCGTGACGCTCGTCGTCGTGAACAGGTTGACGTCCACCGCCTGCACGCCCTCGGGCAGCGTCTCCCGCACGCCGCCCACCGCCTGGTCGATGTCTTCCTTCCCGTCGTCCGGGTCCACGCGCGCGAGGAAGTCGACGGCGATCACGGCCACCCCGTCCTGGATGGTCGACTCGATGCGGTCGATGTCTTCGATTGCGTTGATGCGCTCCTCCAGCGGATCGACGACGAGCTGCTCGACGTCCTGCGGGCTTGCGCCGGGATACACGGCGATCACGCGCACCGTCGATGTGTCGAACTGCGGATCCTCCGACCGCGGCATGGTGAGAACGCTGACGAGGCCCAGCAGCGCGAGCAGCACGAGCACGGTGCCCGCAAACGGGGCGTTTTGGATGGCGAGACGGGGAAGTTTCATTGTTGAATGTCGGTTTTCGAGTGTCGAATGACTGCCTACGGGCCGCAGCTGCTACTTGCCAGACTGTCTATCGAGTGATTTTCCGGCCTTGAAGCGTCTCGCGGCTCGGAACCGCCGGCGCCCGGAGTACCCGAAATTCGGCGTGTCTGACCCCGACGCCATTCGGGGGAGTTGGGCGAATTTCAACGTAGGGCAGAGGCGATTCAGCGAGACGCTTCACCGCCTTGATCTTTTCGCCCCCTTTTAGCTCCCTTCGGTCGTGAGTCGCTGCGCTCGTCTGGATCAAGCCAAAAGGGGCACCTGATCAGAAGAGGTCGAGATTGCGAGGTCGATGAACCCACCTTCACCGTACTGCGGGACGAGGCCCGAAGCACCCACCGCCAGATCCAAGGCTTCATCCGCTACCTTAAAATCGCTGATGGCTGAAAACCTTCAACCGTCCACCCCGGAACCTTCAACCCGAACCGTCTCCCCATCCCGCAATCCCACGGCGCCGGTCGTTACCACCCGCGCGCCGGGCGCGAGGCCACGGTCCAGCACGACCGTCGAGTCGAGCATCTCGGCGATGCGGACGGGCGTGCGCTGCACCTCCGCTTCGGGCGCG
>JAAAOL010000465.1 GCA_009908885.1 Bacteroidota bacterium
TATGCTGGGGCTCTGGTGGGTCGTCGAAGGCGTAGGCGCGGTGCGCAATGACCGGTGGAAGCCGTTTCTTCGGACGACGGGCTGGCTGGCGCTCGGCAGCCTCCTGGCGCTGGCGATGGTGGCGCAGCCGTACCTGTCGGTGGCCGAGTACAAAGACTTCAGCATTCGAGGCGCCGCCTCCGGCGGGGCGGCGGGCGAAGGCGCGCTGGCCTGGGACTACGCGATGGGCTGGAGTCAGGGCGTCGGTGAGCTGGTGACGCTGCTCATCGCCGACGCGTACGGGGGCGGGCAGGCCTACTGGGGCCCGAAGCCGTTCACCGCCGGGCCGCACTACGTCGGCGGCGTCGTGCTGCTGCTGGCGATTCTGGCGCTGTGGCGGCTGCGCACCAACGTCGTCTGGGCACTCGGCCTCGGCACGGTGCTCATGATGCTCTTTTCGCTGGGGGAGCACTTCGAGCTGCTCAACCGGCCGATGTTCGAGTTCTTCCCGCTCTTCGACGCGTTTCGCGTGCCGGAGACGTGGCTCAGCATCGCCGCGCTGGCGCTGGCCCTCCTGGCTGCCTTCGGCGTGTACTACCTGGCCCGGCCTGAACCGACGGACGAGGCGTCCGCGACCAAGACGAAGCATATCTACATCGTCTCGGGCGGCATGGTCGGACTCGTCCTGCTGCTGATCGTCTTCCGAGGTGCGCTGTTCGACTTCGAGAAGCCCGGGGAGTATCAGCAGGTGGTGCAGCAGGTGGCGGCCAGCAACGACGTCGCGCCGAACGATCCACGGGTGGCGCGTGCGGCGGAGCAGTACCTCGCCCAGATGGAATCCGACCGCAAGGCGCGCTTCTCGGACGACGCGCAGCGGACGCTGATTTTCCTGATCTTCGCCGCGGCAGTGCTATCGGCCTATCGCCGTGAGTGGATTCCGGGCTGGACGATGCAGGTGCTGCTGGCGCTGCTGGTCGTGGTGGACCTGTGGGGCGTCGACCGGCGCTACTTCAGCGAGGACGACCTCCGCCGTGCCCAGGACCCGGACGACCTGATCGCCAAGTACGACTTCGACCAGTTCCTTCTGGAGCGGCAAGCCGAGGCCGGCGGGCCGGGCGCCTTCCGAGTGCTCTCGCTGGAGAGCGGCAACCCGATGGTGAACGCCCGGCCCTCGTTTTATCACGAGTCCATCGGCGGCTATCACGGAGCCAAGCTGCGGCTCTTCCAGGATT
The DNA here is from genome assembly GCA_009908885.1 of Bacteroidota bacterium. Taxonomy (GTDB): domain Bacteria; phylum Bacteroidota; class Rhodothermia; order Rhodothermales; family JAAAOL01; genus JAAAOL01. The sequence goes on from JAAAOL010000465.1 coordinate 1,212, forward strand.
ACATCGACCACGTCTTCATGACCGACCGGGGGCTGCCCAGCGAGAACGCGCTGGACCTGCTCAACGTGCGGTACATCATCGCCCGAGGGGTGCTGCCGGAGACCGAGCCGGTCTTTCAGAGCGAGCAGACGCGCCAGGTCGTCCTCCGCAACCCCGACGCCGTCCCCCGCGCCTTCCTCGTCGGCGACGCTGAGGTCGTCGCTTCCCCCGATGCGATGTGGGACCGCCTCCAGTCGTCCGACTTCGACCCCCGAGCGACGGCGCTCCTGTCCGAGGCCATCGACTTCGACCCGGCCCCACTCGACTCCATGAGTCGGGCGGACGTCACGCTGGACGCGTATGGCCCGCGCGAGATACGGTGGACTGTCTCGACCGACGCGCCCCGACTGCTCGTAGCCAGCGAAGTGTACTATCCCGCCGGATGGAACGCCTACGTCGATGGCGAACCGTCGCCGATCTATCGGGCCAACTATCTGTTGCGTGCGGTGCCCATTCCCGCAGGTGAGCACGAGGTCGTGATGCGCTTCGAGCCGACCAGCTACCGGCGCGGCCTGTGGATCAGCGGCATCGCGACGGCGCTGACGTACGGCGGTGTTCTCGTCCTCGTCGGCCTCCACTGGTGGCGGCGCGAGGATGAAGAAGCGCCCGCGGACGAGGGGGCGGACGACGAGCAGGAGGCATAGGCGATGCGGCGGGTGCTCATCGTCAGCTACTATTTCCCGCCGTCGGGCGGTCCGGGGGTGCAGCGCGTGCTCAAGATGGTCCGCTACCTGCGCGACTACGGGTGGGAGCCGGTGGTCCTGACGGTGGAGGAGGGGGCGTATCCTGACCACGACCCGTCGCTCTGGGAGGACGTGCCAGGAGACGTGATCGTGCACCGCACTAGGGCCTGGGATCCGTACCGCTGGTACGCGCGACTGACGGGCCGCTCGGCGGGCGAGGCGGTGACGGTCGGATCGGTGGCCGGGTCGACCTCCTGGCAGGAGCGGCTGGCCCGGTGGGTTCGCGCGAACGTGTTTCTGCCGGATGCGCGGGTGGGCTGGGTGCCGTATGCCGTTATTGCAATCCAAAAAATCTGGCAACACTACGGCATCGACGCGCTGCTGACCTCCGGGCCGCCGCACTCGGTGCACCTGGCCGGGCTCCTCGGGCAGCGGTGGACCGGAACGCCCTGGGTGGCGGACTTCCGCGATCCGTGGACCGACATCAACTATTACCACGAGTTGCCCCACTCGTCGCTCGCGTTGCGCCTCGATGCGGCGATGGAACGCGCCGTGTTGCGGCAGGCTACCCGCGTAACGACCGTGAGTCCGACCTGGGCGCGGCTGCTGCGTGGCAAAGTGGGTCGGTCTGCCGACGAAATCCGCGTGGTGCAGAATGGCTTCGATCCGGAAGATGTGGCGGCGGTCACGGCTGCGCCGCCTGCCGATCGGTTCATGCTGACGCACGTCGGTTCTCT
>JAAAOL010000252.1 GCA_009908885.1 Bacteroidota bacterium
TCGACGCTTTCCTTTCGATGCCCATGCCCGACACGATGACTGACACCTCGGCAACCACCCTCCACATGGTGCAGCTGGCGCTGGACCCGCGCCGCCTGGCCCAGCTCGGCAAGATGCTGCATCTGCCGCTGGCCCGGACGCGCACGCACTACCTCGTCCACTGCGCCCTCGGCGAACTCTTCCAGGACCAGGCGCCCAAGCCCTTCAGCATCGAGTCGGGATCGAAGCGTGTGTATGAACACCAAAAGCACCGTCCCGATGCCCGGGCCGTTCGCGTCCTCGGCTACGCCGACGTCCCCGATGCGACGCTGCACGAGCTGGCGAAGGGCTTCGCCAGTCCCGCCGTCTACCGGGTCTGCGACTGGGACGCCCTGGCCTCGAAGCCGATGCCGGAAACCTTCCCCGAAGGCATGCGCCTCCGCTTCGAACTCCAGGCGTGCCCGGTGATCCGCAAGGCCTCGGCGGACACGGTGGAGACGAAGCACGGCACGCGCTCGTGGAAGAAAGGCGAAGAGGTGGACGCCTTCCTCGATGCCGCGTGGTCCAACCCGGAGGGGCCCAAGCCCGACCGCGAGACGGTCTACCGCGAGTGGCTGGCCCGGCAACTCGACCACCGCGGCGGCGCCCGGCTCGACGAAGGCTCCGTGGCCATGCAGCGGTTCTCCATCGAGCGCATGACGCGCCGGGGGCACGGCCCGGAACGCAAGATCAAGCGTTTCCAGGCGCCGGACGTCACGCTCACGGGCACCCTCACCGTGACCGACTCGGACGCCTTCCTCGACCTGCTCCGCCGGGGCATCGGGCGGCAGAAGAGCTTCGGCTACGGCATGCTCAAGGTCCGGCGGGCGTGACGTCCACGGGGAGGCTCGCCGAACTCGCGTCGGACCCCGGTGGTACACGACCGTATCCGATCGACTCTACTTCACTCTACTTCATGAACTGCTGGTGCGATGTGGCAAGACCGTATCGAGACGAATCCCGAGGTGCTGGCGGGTAAGCCCGTCGTCAAGGGCACCCGCCTGGCCGTCGAATTCATCGTCGACCTGCTGGCGCAGGGCTGGGAGGTGGAGGAGATCCTGCACCAGTATCCTGCCCTCTCGCGGGCCGACGTCCAGGCCTGCCTGCAGTATGCCAGTGACACCTTGAAGTCTGAGCGCGTCTACCCGCTGGCCGTCGATTCCGGGGCGTGATGCGCCTGCTCGCCGATCAGAATGTGCCCCGGGACACCGTCGACGCCCTGCGAGGCGGCGGGCATGACGTCGTCTGGGTGCAAGAGACGTATCCTGGCGCGAACGACCGCACGCTGTTGCAGCACGCGGAAGAACAGGACCGGATCGTGCTCACCTTCGACAAGGACTTCGGCGAACTCGCCTTTCATGCGGGGCTCCCCGCCTCCTGCGGCATTATCCTCGTGCGGGCCACGCTCAGCGCTCCACCCAACATCACCAGGCTCGTCGTCCGCGCCCTCCAGACCCGAACAGACTGGGCCGGTCAGTTCTCGATCGTGGAGGACACGCGGATCCGCATGCGCCCGTTGCCCACATGATGCCGTGTTCGCCCGGCGATGTCCGCAACGCTTAGAACGTGGTGCGTGATGCATAATCCGTGAGAGGGCTTTGTTGAAGTTCCTGATCTTGCACTTCACGCACCACGCATCACGACGTGCGACGTCAGGGATCGGGCATCATCGATCTATATCCGGATAATCCGTTGCGTTGACGCTCACTCGCTATGGTCTTCAAAGGACGTCTCGGCCTGGAAACCGCTCGCGTGCCGCACGCGGACCGGCATGGTCTCATGTGGCTGGCGCGCGGGCGGCTCGCCGTGGAGGACGGCAACCTCGTCTTCACTACGGCGGGCACCGATACCCTGGAAGCTGGCGCGTACGACATCCCGTTTCAGCAGGTCTCCAACATCCTGCTCGGCCCGGGGGGCGTCGTCAGCCACGATGCCCTCCGCCTGCTGGCGCGGCACCAGACCGGCCTCCTGGCCATCGGCTCGAAGGGCGTGCGGCTCTACGCCGTCAGCATGCCGTTCGGCCCGGACCGCTCGACGCGCGCCCGGCAGCACGCGCGCCTGTGGAGCGACGAGGCGGCGCGCGTAGACGTGGCCCGCCAGATGTATGCGATGCGCCTCGGGGAGCCGCTGCCGTCCTACGAGCGCGACCTGGATTCCCTGCGCGGCATCGAAGGGGCGCGGATGAAGCGGGTCTATCGCAATCTGTCGCAGCAGTACGGCGTGACCTGGCACGGGCGCCGCTACGACCGCAGCGATCCGGAGTCCGACGACGCGATCAACAAGGCCATCAACCACGCGGCGACGGCCAGCTACGCGGCGGCCCGCATCGCGGTAGCCGTCACCGGGGCGATTCCGCAGCTCGGCTTCATCCACGAGTCGTCCGGGCACGCCTTCGCGCTGGACATCGCCGACCTGTTTCGGAGTTCCGTCACCCTGCCCATCGCCTTCCGGGCGACGAAACGCCACGAGCGACGCCCAGGCAGCGACATCGAGTCCGTGACGCGGAAGCTGGCGGGCCGGACGTTCCAGAAAGAGAAGGTGATTCCTCAGATGATCGATCGAATCAAGGAGGTGCTCGATGTCGATGACGATCGCCGTGACGCGTAACACGCCGGGCCGTTTCGACGGCTTCTTGTGCTCCTGCAT
>JAAAOL010000209.1 GCA_009908885.1 Bacteroidota bacterium
CACGATTCTGGATGCGGTCCAGTTGTTCGATGGCGAGGGCGCGGGCGGTCGTCGGCGTCGAAGGATGGGTCATGTGAGGAGAAAGGACGCTCCTGTCGTCGGTGCGTGTCGAGAAAAAAAGAAGTAGTGGCGTGCGCTACAGCGATCCTGTCTCTTCCACGGCGCTCAGCGGGTCGATCGGCTCGGTGTGCCAGGACGGGTGCGCTTCGTCGTGCTCTTCCGGCTCCAGATGGGCCGTCACGGTCACGTCGTCGTCCGGAAACAGGGCCACGACGGCATCCTCCACCTCGTGCGAGCGCTCATGGGCGTCGTGCAACGACAGCTCGCCCGGAAAGTGGAGATGGTACTCGATCCACATCTGGTCGTTGATGCGGCGGTGGCGCACCTGATGGTATCCGGTGATGATGCCGTGCTGCACAGACCGGTCGAGCTCACGCAAGAGGCGGTACGAGGTAGCGTCGTCCACCTTCTCCATCAGCCCCTCATAGGCCCGCTGCACGAGGCGGACGCCCATCCACGCGATGTTGAGCGCGACCAGGATGGCCACGAGCGGGTCGGCCCAGACCCAGCCCGTCCCCCAGACCACCGCGACGCCGACGACCACGCCCAGGCTCGTCCACATATCCGTGAGCACGTGCTGGCCGTTGGAGACGAGTACGAGGCTGTTGTGCTGGCGCCCGGTGCGGATGAGGTAGAGCCCCAGCGCCAGGTTGACGACGGTGAGGCCGACCAGGATGAGCAGGCCGGTGTCGAGCTGTTGCAGCTGCGGCCCGGCGAGGAGGTCGCGCACGGCCGAGTAGATGATGGTCAGCGCGGCGATCAGGATCAGGCCGCCCTCGAAGCCGGACGAGAAATACGCCATCTTGCCATGGCCGTACGGGTGGCCGGTGTCGGCGGGACGCACAGCGTACCACAGGCTGAAGGCAACGAAGGCCGTGGCCAGCAGGTGGATGACAGACTCCGCCGCGTCCGAAAAGATGGCGGCGCTGCCGGTGATGACGAACGCCGTCCCCTTGCCCGATAGCATCAGGAACGACACCAGCAGGCTCGTGCCGATGGCGCGTTTGCGCGGGTCGCTCAGACCGTCGGAATGTGCTCGCGTCTTCATGCGGTGCTGTACCCGGCGTCGGGGTCTGGGGTTCGGTCCAGCGTCCACCCGTCGGGCAAAGACTTTGCGGATTCCTCGGGAATCAATGGCTCCGAGCCGACGTTCGTTCTACGCGCTTACCGCGAGGCTTCCACCGCCCATGACTCCGCTGCTCGACGACAAACTCGCCTCCCTCCCAACGCGCCCCGGCGTCTACAAACACAAGGACGCCGACGGGACTGTACTGTACGTGGGCAAGGCGAAAAACCTGCGCAGCCGCGTCCGCAGCTACTTCCACGACAGCCGCCCGCGCGAGGGCCGCCTGCGGGTGCTCGTCTCGAAGATCGCGGACGTCGAGGTCATCGTGACCGACACCGAGGCCGAGGCGCTGATCCTGGAGAACAACCTGATCAAGCAGCTCCAGCCGCGCTACAACGTCAACCTGAAGGACGACAAGACCTACCCCTATATCTGCATCAAGAACGAGCGCTTTCCGCGGGTCTTTCCCACGCGGCGCGTCAAGAAGGACGGCTCCACCTACTTCGGGCCGTACACGGACGTGAAGAACATGAAGCGCGTCCTCAAGGTCATCCGCTCCATCTTCAAGCTGCGCACCTGCAACCTCAACCTCGCCCCGGAGCCCATCGCCGCGGGCAAGTACGACACCTGCCTGGAGTATCATATCCAGAAGTGCGCCGCCCCGTGCGTGGGCTATCAGAGCGAGGAGGCCTACGACCGGACGATCAAGCAGGTGGAGAAGCTGCTGAATGGCCACACGCGGGAGCTGGTGGACCTGCTGGAGGACGAGATGGAGCGCCTTGCGGAGGACATGCAGTACGAGGAGGCGGCCACTATCCGCGATCAAATTCATGCGATCAAAAAGTATTCGGAACGCCAGAAGATCGTCTCTGGCGACTTCGTGGACCGCGACCTGTTCGCCCTCGTCGCCGACCGCGAGGCGAAGGTGGCCGCGGGCGTGCTCTTCAAGATGCGCGAGGGCAAAATCATCGGGCGGCAGCACAAATACCTCCGCCCCATCGCGGACCGCACGGACGCCGAGTTGCTGCAGAGCTTCCTCGAATACTACTACACCGAGACGACCTTCTTCCCCGACGAAGTACTGCTGTCGATCCCGACTGAAAATCCTGAGCCGCTCGAAGAACTGCTGCGCCGGGAACGGGGCAAGAAGGTCCCGCTGAAGGTCCCCAAGCGCGGCGAGAAGAAGGACCTGATGCAGATGGTGGCGGCCAACGCCAAGCTGCTCGTGGGCGAGTGGAAGCTGCAGCAGATGAAGCGCGGCGAGGAACGCATCCCATACGCCGTGAAGAAGCTGCAGGAAGACCTGCACCTGGACGCCCTGCCCCGCCGCATCGAGTGCTTCGACATCTCGCACCTCGGTGGTACGGGCACCGTCGCCTCGTGCGTCGTCTTCGCAGACGGCAAACCGCGCAAGCGCGACTACCGGACGTACAAGATCCGCAGCCTGGAGGCGGGCGAGGTGGACGACTACCAGGCCATGCGCGAGGTCATCACGCGGCGCTACCGGCGCACGCTCGAAGAGAACGGTCCGTGGCCCGACCTCGTGGTGATCGACGGTGGTAAGGGCCAGCTGTCGAGCGCGGTGGAGGCGCTGCGGGCGACCGACGTGTACGGCCGCTTCCCCGTCATCGGGCTGGCGAAGCGGCTCGAAGAGGTGTTCGTGCCCGGCGATTCGCTCCCCCGGCACATCGCCCGGGATAGCGCCTCACTCAAGCTGCTCCAGCGCGTACGGGACGAGGCCCACCGCTTCGCCGTTTCCTTCCAGCGAAAGCAGCGATCCAAGACCACGCTCCAGTCCGAGTTGACGCAAATCGACGGCATCGGCCCGAAGACGGCGCAGAAGCTGCTCAAGGCCTTCGGGTCCGTCAAGCGCGTGCGGTCGGCCTCCACAGAGGCGCTGGAAGAGACCATCGGTCCGGCCACCGCTGCCAAAGTCAGAACCTACTTCGACGAGACTGGGGCTACACCGAAATCTGCGGATTGACGACGGACGGAGGACGCCCGTCCCATACGAGCGTCGCTCCCGTCTTTGCTAATGTGCTACGTGAGATCAGCGGGTCTTCCCCGCCTTCCGTAGCTAGCTTCTAGAGCTGCGACTTGAAGTAGCTGATCGAGTCGGAGAGCGCCTTGCGGACGTTTTCGACCTCCTCCATCAACTCGTCGCCGACGTCCTTCCCGGCTTCCTGGATCTCATCCATCTTGCCCTGGAGCTGCTCGTATTGCCCGCGCAAGTCCGTCAGGCGTTCCTGGTAGGCGTCTTCCGCCTTGCCCTGAGCGTTCTGGGCCTTCGCCTCCAACTCGTCGATCTCGGCGTTCAGCTTATCCAGTTGCTGCTTGGCTTTCGCTACGTATTCGTCTCTGCTTGCCATGCTGGCGTTCCTCCGTTAGATTCGCTTCGCTTTCGTCTTCGTGTACCTGTCGTACCTGCTTCTCCCTGAGAGTGATTCGTCTCCGACGCGCTTCTCACAATCATCCCGTCAAGACGGGCGGATGGACCCACAGGCCGGGCGTGATGCAGACGTCGTTTTGCTACGGAGCTGTTGAGAAATCCCCCCATTTCGGATCGATCTCGGTCCTGTAGTGTTGATCTCGCCGCAGGCACGGGCGATTCTCTGGAACACATTATGCCAGAACGAAAGTCGCCCATCGGGTCACAGCCTCACGCTGAACGCTCCCCCACGCACCCCTACTCACCAACGTTTTCGCCGCCGTTCATGCCTACCTCCACGACTATTGCCGACGAGTCCACCGCGCCATCACCGTTCGCGCAGCTTACCCTCTTCGCCAAAAACTTTTTCAAACATCCCAAGATGCTCGGCTCGGTGGTGCCGAGTTCTCGGTTTCTGATCGACCGCCTCCTGAATCAGGTCGACTGGGCCGAAGCCGACGTCATCGTCGAGTATGGCCCTGGCGTGGGCACGTTCACCCGTGAGATTCTCCGACGCATGCGTCCCGACGCGCGGCTGCTCGTCCTTGAGACGAATCCCGACTTCGTCCGCCACCTGCGCAGCTCCATCACCGATCCCCGGCTAGACCTGTACGCCGGGTCGGCGGCGGACGTGCAACAGGTGCTTCAGGAACGGAGCCTCGGTGGGGCCGACTACGTGATTGCAGGCATTCCGTTCAGCACGCTTCCCGGCGAGGTGCGCAGCGATATCCTTCAGGTGACGCACGACGTGCTCCAGCCCGGGGGCGCCTTCCTGGTCTACCAGTTTTCGCCGAAGGTGACCTCCCACCTCCGGCGCGAGTTTTCGAGCGTCCAGCGCGGCTTCGAGTTGCTCAACGTGCCGCCCGCACAGGTCTACTACTGCGCGCCGTAGGGGGCTACTGCACGTCTGCCGGAAGGCGTTCGAGCGCCGCCGTGTCCGTCAGGTCGAGCCGCAGCGGCGTCATGGCGACGAGCCCCTGTGCCACGGCCCAGCGGTCGGTTCCTTCCTCGGCCGCCTCCACGGGCTTGACCGAAAACCAGAAGTGCTGGCGGCCCATCGGGTCCTCCCCCGGCACGATGGCGCCGTCGTAATGGCGCACCGACTGCCGCGCCCAGCGGACGCCGCGCGGATCCTCCGGAAAGTTAACGTTGACAAGGGTCAGGTTCTCGTTGGGCAGGATGCGCGTGAGGGCCTCCCGCACGTACGGCTTGAGCTGGTCGAAGTCTGGATCGTAGTCGGCCGAGACTGGAGCACTGAAGGCGACGCCCCGCAGGCCGAGGAGGGCCGCCTGCTTGGCCGCCGCCACCGTGCCCGAGTGCCAGATCGTGTTGCCGAGGTTGCTACCCAGGTTGATCCCGGAGAGCACCACGTCCGGCGTTTCCCAGTGATGCGCCCCGAGCGCGACGCAATCGGCGGGCGTGCCGTTGACGCGATAGGCCTCGAAGCCGTCGACCGGGGTGCGGTGATACCGGAGCGGGCTCAACGCCGTGATGGCATGTCCCATGGCCGACTGTTCGACGTCCGGTGCTACGATGCGCACGTCACCGAACTCACGCGCCACCTCTGCCAGCGCGCGCAACCCGGGACTGTAGATGCCGTCGTCGTTGGAAACCAGAATGCGCATAGGACTCGCCAGGCTCATGAGTGTCAGTAGACGAGTAGAATAGCGCTCCGACGCCAGGGTTGCTATTAAAATCGTGTTGTAACCGCATCGCTACCGATCCTGCTTCGGGACGAGGACGATCTCCCCGGAGGTGGCTCTTCTACAGAGCGTCCGCAGCCTCGTCCCCCACGACGGGCCGGCCGTGAGCGTCAGCGTCCTCCACACGGGGTGACGTGGACAAGCCCCTTAGAGTTCAGCGTCGCGATGTCCGGATAGGCGATAAGCACGGTTGGTAGAGACGCCTCGGGTACGTGTTTAGCGTGTCAGTGGGTCGTCCATTGGGGTGCGCGACCTCGCTTGGGCGTGGCCGGGAGCACATCCTCCCTGTCCCTCCTTCGGGGAAGGAGGGGACGTGTGCAAAGCCCGACGGCGGTGAGGGCGACGTCTCTCCCTTCAGGGAAGGGGTGTGTGTTTAGCGTACATCCGCCGCGCATTGCGCCGGTGGCTCCATACGCGGCTACGGGAGGTCATCCCCCCTGCGGGGTGTGGAACAGCTCCGCAGGAGCGACAGCACGGAGTAGCCGGGGGTGAAGCAGCGCGCAACCCTCGGCGGTGTCCAGGCTCGCTAAACACGTACGCCTCGGCGAGGTGTCTCTACCAACCGTTCTTATGGGGTATCCAGGTGTCGTCACGCGGATCCGGCGTGAGCGGCAGTCGCCCCTCGCAGATCGCCCATCACCCCTCGCCCATCGAAAATCGCACATCCGACCTATTCGCCGATCTGGCCGTAGCGTTGGCCATCCAGCGTGCGGTTCAGGTTGAAGGCCGCGCTGATGAGCGAGAGGTGGGTGAAGGCCTGCGGGAAGTTGCCCAGGGCCTCGCCGCAGGGGCCGGTCTCCTCGGCGTAGAGGCCCAGGTGGTTGGCATAGCCCAGCATTTTCTCGAACATGAGTCGCGCCTGGTTCAGCCGGTCGCCGTCGGTGCGGCCCGCGCGCGTCAGCGCCTCCACGAGCCAGAACGTGCACATGTTGAACGAGCCCTCGTCGCCCTCGATGCCGTCGTCCACGTGCGTCGTATTGTAACGGTACACGAGGCTGTCGGACAGCAGGCCGCCTTCGTCGGGGCGCTGGCAGGTGGCCTCCAGCGTCTGGATCATGCGCGGGTCGTTGGGTGACATGAAGAAGACGAGCGGCATGATGAGGTTGGAGGCATCGAGGGCGTCCGTGTCGTAGTGCTGCACGAACGCCTGCCGGTCGGCATCCCACCCGCGATCCAGAATGTCGCGGTAGATGGCATCGCGGCAGGCGAGCCAGCGCTGCCGGTCGGCGGGGAAGGAGCGCTTCTCGGCCAGGCGCAGCGCGCGGTCCACGGCCACCCAGCACATCAGCTTCGAGTACGTGAAGTGCTGTTGCGGCCCGCGCACCTCCCAGATGCCCTCGTCGCGGCGCTCCCAGTTGTCGCACACCCAGTCGACGAGGTCGCTGAGCTGGCCCCAGAAGTCGGCGGCGATGGGGGAGCGGTACTTGTTGTAGAGGTAGACCGCGTCCATCAACTCGCCGTAGATGTCGAGCTGGAGCTGATCGTAGGCCCCGTTGCCGATGCGGACGGGCCGCGAGCCCCGGTAGCCGTCGAGGTGGTCGAGCGTCTCCTCGTGCAGGTCCTTCCGCCCGTCGATGCCGTAGACGATGTTGAGGCTGCCGTCGGCGTTGCGGTCGCGGCAGCGGTCGTTCATCCACTCCACGAAGGCGGCGGCTTCGTCGGTGAAGCCCACGCGGATCAGGCCGTAGACGGTGAAGGCGGCGTCCCGAATCCAGGTGTAGCGGTAGTCCCAGTTGCGCTCCCCGCCGATGCCTTCGGGCAGGCTGCACGTGGGCGAGGCGACGATGGCGCCCGTCGGCTCGAAGGTCATCAGCTTGAGGGCGAGGGCGGAGCGGTGCACCTGCTCGCGCCAGCGCCCCTGGTAGGTGCACTGGCTGATCCAGCGCCGCCAGTAGTCGAGCGTGTTTTGAAACAGGTCATCCTCTTCGCCCAGCGCGAAGCGGGGGCGGCAGGCTTCGTCCTCGTCCAGCATGTGGAGGGCGAAGATGGCCCGGTCGCCCACGTCGAGGTCGAGCGTCGCCGCCGCGCCGGGGCCGAGCGGGCCGTCGCAGCGCTGGAGCGGCACGGTGGCCGAGAGGCCGAGCGACAGGTCCGGCGACCGGAAGACGGCGCCGTCGTCGGCGAGGGTCGTCTCGTGCGGGTCGCGGGCGTAGTTGAAGGCGGGCTGACAGCGGACGCGCAGCGGCATCGCGCCACGGACGATCTCCACGCGGCGGATCAGTTGTCCGTAGCCCCGGTCGCCCTCGCGCAGGCCGACGGGCATGTAGTCGATGATCTCGGCCACACCGCCGTCGGCCAGAAAGCGGGTCAGCAGCACGTTGGTCTCCGGCCAGTACACCTGCCGGAAGGTGACGCCCTCGGCCTCCGGCGTAATTTGAAACGAACCGCCCTGCTCGTCGTCCAGCAGGCTGGCGAAGACGCTCGGCGCATCGAAGTGGGGCAGGCACAGCCAGTCGATGGCGCCGTTCATGCCCACCAGGGCGGCGGTACGCATGTTACCGATGAGACCGTGGTCTTCGATCGGCAGATAAGACATGGGCGTATGGGCGTGTGGGAGGTTGGGGGGCGAGTAGACGGTCAGCCTTCGCCCCAGGCGGCGTCGTCGACGTACCAGGCGAGTTCGTCCTGCGGGTGGACGTAGGCGGCGGGCAGCGTGGGGTCGGGCGTGCGGAGGACGGTGTGGACGGCGTCTCGTTTGCTGGCGCCAGGGACGAGGAAGAGCGCGCGCCGGGCGTGGTTCAGGGCGGGCAGCGTGAGCGTCAGGCGCTGGCGCGGCTCCACGCCGGGGGGCGCCTCCACCGCCTGCACCCACGGCGCGTCCGGCTCCTCCAGGTGCCGCTCGGGATGCAGGTGCGGGAAGAGCGAGGCCGTGTGGCCGTCCGCCCCCAGCCCCAGCAGCACGAGGTCGAACGATGGCGGCCCGCCGCCGAAGAAGCGCCGAATCGTCTCCTCGTACACCTCGGCGGCCTGCGCGGGCGGGGCGATCTTGGTCGGCATCGCGTGGACCTGCTCCGCCGGAATCGGGGCCTGGCTGATGAAGGCGTCGTACGCCGCGCCCTGGTTGCTGTCCGGGTGGCCGCGCGGCACGTAGCGGTCGTCGCCCCAGAACAGGTGCACGTGGGCCCAGGGCATGCGCGCGCGGTACGTGTCGGCGAAGAGTTCGTAGAGGCGCAGGGGACTGCTCCCGCCCGCGAGGACGAGCGAGAAGCGGTCGCGCGTCTCCAGGGTCGTCTCCATCGCCGCCAGGACATACGCCGCGGCGGCATGACTCAGGCGTTCCAGGTTGGCGAAGCGGCGGACGTCGGCCGGGTAGTCCCGGATCCGAACGCGGTGCGTGTTTTCAGGCATGACGGAGTGCGCAGGGTGATTCTAGGTCACGAGGGCAGGCGGCGGGCGGAAGATCCAACGAAGGAGGTAGGCCGTCCGTCGTCCGCGGTCTGCGGTCTGCGGTCTCCGGGACGTGCGACGACGTAACGCACGGAGGCAGACTCCTTCACGCACCACGCATCACGCCGTACGACCTTACGCCGTCTCGCGGGTGATTCTAGGTCACGAGGGCAGGCGGCGGGCGGAAGATCCAACGAAGGAGGTAGGCCATCCGTCGTCCGCGGTCTGTGGTCTCCGGGACGTGCGACGACGTAACGCACGGAGGCAGACTCCTTCACGCACCACGCACCACGAAAACGACCCTACGCCGTCTCGCGGGCGATGCGCTGCTGGCTGCCGGAGAGCGCGTTGCCGCCGGCCACCCACGTCTCGTTGAGCTTACGCGTCGCCTCGGGGCCCCAGCTCCCGGCCTCGTACGGGTAGACGGCCACATGCTGGTCCAGCACCGGCGCGAACAGCTTCCACGACATCTCGGCCTCATCGGCGTGGACGAACAGCGTCTGGTCGCCCACGATGGTGTCGAGCAGCAGCGTCTCGTACGCCTCCGGCATGCGCCCGAACGCCTCGTTGTAGCGAAAGCTGAGTTGCTGCTTCTTCAGGTCGAACGGCTGCCCCGGCGCCTTCACCTCGAAGTGGAGGTCGAAGCCCTCGTCCGGCTTGAGCGTGATGAGCAGCACGTTCGACTCCAGGTCCGGCGTGCCGTTGTTGCGGAAGATGGAGACCGGCGCCCGGTTGAAGACGATGGCGATCTGCGTGAGCGTCTCGGCCATGCGCTTGCCGGTGCGGACGTAGAACGGCACGCCCTGCCAGCGCCAGTTGGCCACCTCCAGGCGCAGCGCTACGTACGTCTCGGTGCGCGAGTTGGGCGCCACGTCCTCTTCGTTGCGGTAGCCGGGCACCTCCTCGCCGTCGACGCGGCCCGCCGCGTACTGCCCGAAGACGACGTCCTCGAACGGGTCCAGCGGCGTCGTCGACTCCAGCACCTTGATCTTCTCCTGCCGGATGGCGTCGGCCTCGAAGCAGGTGGGCGGCTCCATGGCGATGAGCGTGAAGAGCTGGGCGATGTGGTTCTGCACCATGTCGCGCAGCGCCCCGGCCCGGTCGTAGTATCCGGCCCGCGTGCCGATGCCGAGGTCTTCGGCCACGGTGATCTCCACCCGCTCGATCTGATCCCGATTCCAGTCGGTCTCGAACAGGGCGTTGGCGAACCGGAAGACGAGCAGGTTCTGCACCGTCTCTTTGCCCAGGTAGTGGTCGATCCGGTAGACCTGCGACTCGTCGAAGTAGCGGTGCGTCAGGGCGTTGAGGTCGCGGGCCGATTCCAGGTCGTGCCCGAACGGCTTCTCGATGACCACGCGCGTCCAGCCCGGGCTGCTGTCGAGGCCCGCCTCGCCCAGCGCCTCGATGGTGGAGGGGTAGACCTGCGGTGGGACCGACAGGTAGAAGACGCGGTTGCCGGGCAGGTCGTGCTCTTGCTCGATGGCGTCGATGCGGTCCTTGAGGCCGGGGAAGTCGTCGCTGTCCGGGCCGAGGCTGTGGTAGAACAGGCGGTGGTCGCACCACGAGCCGAGGTCGTCGTCGGAGAACCCGGCATCGCTCAGACTCGCGCGGGCCTCCTGCCGGAAGTCGGCGTCGCTCAGGTCGCTGCGCGCGGTGCCCAGGATGTAGCAGTTCTCGGCGATGTCGCGCCGCTGCATCAGGTTGTAGAGCGCCGGCAGCAGCTTGCGGTGCGTCAGGTCCCCCGTGGCGCCGAAGATGACGTAGAGGTGCGGGACGACGTCGGAGCGGGCCATGTCGAGGTCAGGGCAAAGTTGGTAGGGAAGGGCGAAGGGAGACGAGGGAAGAGGGCGTGGTGGAACACGGGGCGAAGGTTTCGGATGGCGATGCATCAACTCGAAACCCGCAACACGCAACCCGGAACCCTCCGCTAGTCCTCCTCGGCTTGTTTCATCGCGTGGCCGCCGAACTGGTTGCGCATGGCCGAGAGCAGCTTGTGCGTGTACGAGTCCTCCACGCGCGAGTCGAGGCGGCTGATGAGGGCGTCGGTGATGACGGGCGCGGGCACGTCCAGGTCGATGGCTTCCTTCACGGTCCACCGGCCCTCGCCGGAGTCAGACACCCACGGGGCGATCTCACCCAACGCCTGGTCCTCTTTCAGCGCGTTGGCCGTCAGGTCGAGCAGCCACGAGCGGATCACCGAGCCGAAGCGCCAGATCTCGGCCACCTGGTGCAGGTCGAGGCCGAATTCTTCCTTCGCCTTCAGGATGTGGAAGCCCTCGGCGTAAGCCTGCATGATGCCGTACTCGATGCCGTTGTGCACCATCTTGACGAAGTGGCCAGACCCCGCCGGGCCGACGTGCCCCCAGCCTTTGTCCGGGCCGGGCGCGAGCGTCTCCAGCGCAGGCCGCAGCCGCTCGACGGCCGTATCGGGACCGCCCACCATCATGCTGTAACCCTCCTCCAGCCCCCACACGCCACCGCTCGTACCCACGTCGACGTAGTGCAGGTCGTGCTCGGCGACGGTCTCGGCGCGGCGCAGCGTGTCCTGATAGTTCGAGTTGCCGCCATCGATGAGGACGTCCTCGGCTTCCAGCATCGGCAGCAGGGCGTCGATGGTATCGTCCACCGGATCGCCCGCCGGGATCATCATCCAGACGTGGCGCGGCGGTGCGAGGGCGTCCACGAGGGCCTCCAGCGTGTCTGCCGGGGTGCCGCCGTCGCGTTCCAGTTCGGCGAGCGTCTCTGCGCTCAGGTCGAAGCCAGCGACGTCGTGCCCGTCGCGCAGCAAGCGCTCGGCCATGTTGCCGCCCATCTTGCCGAGTCCGATGATGCCGAGTTGCATAGTCTGAGGGTGTGGGTGGTTGGGAAGGTGAGAATGTGAGAGAGGGAGAGAGGGAGAATGGGAGAGGGTGGGAAAGGGAGACGGTGAGGAACTGCTTGTGCGCTCCCGTTCTCCCATTCCCCCTTTCCCCGGTTCTCAAACCGTGGTTTGCAGGGTGTCGAGCAGGCGTTGCAGCCCGGCTGCGACATCGTCGCCGAGGTTGACGCGCAGCACATGGCGGTCTTCCTGGCGCAATGCCTGGTAGTCGCCGACGGTCTGGGCGCGGATGAGCTGCCCGAAGGTGTAGTCCGTCTCCGGCACGGGCAGGTCGTCCGTGATGTCGTCCACGAGTTGCAGGACGTGGATCGTGTTGGGACCGCCCTTGTGCAGCTGGCCGGTCGAGTGCAGGAAGCGCGGGCCGTAGCCCAGCGTCGTCGCCACGTCGGTCTGGTGGAGGCAGGCGTGGCGAAGCTGCTGCAGCGTCTCGGTCGTCGCGTCGGACGGCGGGATGTAGGCGTGGAAGGCCAGGTAGTCACCCTCCTGCGCGGCGTCCAGCCAGTCGCCCAGCGCGTCGGCCAGGTCGGCATCGTCCGCGGTGATCTCGTCGACGGTGCTGGCACCGTTGCTGCTGGCCTGCTGCATCGACTCGCGGGCCAGCGTCTTGGCCAGCTCCACGTTGGGCTGATTGAACGGGTGCACGTCCATCGCAGCGCCCGCGGCGGCCACGGCCATCTCCCAGCGGAAGAGTTCGCGGCCCAGGTCGAACGGGTCGTGCAGCGTGATGCGGGCCACCGGATGCCCGGCGTCCTCCAGGGCGTCCAGTGCGGCCTGCTGCTCGGTGTCCTCGTCGCCCTCGACGTGGAAGTAGACGAAGAAGCGGTCGTCGCCGTAGGCGTCCACGTCGTCGCTCAGCGCCTCGTCGGCGATGGGCACGACGCCTTCGCCGTCCTTGCCCAGGCTCTCGGCGATGAGCTGTTCGAGCCAGAGGGGGAAGGCGTCCAGCGACGGTGAGGTCACGAACGTCACCTTGTCCCGCCCGGCGTCGGCCAGGGCGGCCATGGCGGCGCCGAGGCGGAGCGGGCTGTTGTCGTGCACGTCGGTGCGTCCGGTCGTCTGCTGGCTGAGCAGCCAGGCGCGGTCCAGCAGCTTGCTCACGTCGACGCCGGTCAGCGCGCCGGGGACGAGGCCGAAGACGGTCAGCGCCGAGTAGCGCCCGCCGACCTCGGGCGGGGCGGGGAAGAGGCGCAGGAAGTCGCGGTCGTGCGCGATGTGTTCCAGCTTGGAGCCGGGATCGGTGACGGCCACGAAGTGCTGGCCCGGCGTGCCGCTCACCTGGCTGACGCGGTCGTAGAAGTAGCGGAAGAAGGACATCGTCTCCGCCGTCGAGCCGCTCTTGGAGGCGACGACGAACAGCGTGCGGGCGAGGTCCACCTGATCTTCGATGTCGCGGACGGCCTGCGGGTGCGTGCTGTCCAGCATCAGGAGCGCCGGGTAGTCCTCGGCGTGGCCGAACGTCTGGCGGTACACGTCCGGGGCGAGGCTGGAGCCGCCCATGCCGAGCACGACGACGTAGTCGAACCGCTGCTTTTGCGCGGCGGCGTACGTCTTCAACTCGCGGGCGGGCATCAGCATGCTCTCCGGCAGGTCGAGCCAGCCGAGGCGGTCGGAGAGTTCGTCCACCGGCTCGTCGGACCACAGCGTCGGGTCTTTGAGCCAGAGGCGCTTGGCGAAGTTGGCCTCCTGCCAGGCGTCCAGCTGCGCGTCGACGGCCTCGGCATGCTCGCCCAGCGACAGCGTCATCTGATCGGCCAGGTCGGCCAGGATGCGGTCGCGCTCGCTGTCCAGCGTATCGATCAGCGAGCTGAACGGCGTCTGGAACTTCTCGACGCCCTCGGCCTGTAGCTCTTCGGTGGCCTGGTTCAGGTCGATGCCGAGTTCAGCCAGGAGCGCCAGGTGGCGGCGGGCCTGCTCCACGTCTTCGGTCACCGTGTCGCTGGAAACTTCACCGTGGTCGCGGAACGCGTCGGCGGTGCGCGGCGGCATCGTGTTGACCGTGTGCGGCCCGATCAGGTGGGTGACGTAGCGGATGTCCGAATAGTCCGGGTTCTTGGTCGAGGTCGACGCCCACAGGACGCGCTGCACGGTGGCGCCGTGCTCGCGCAGGGGATCGAAGGCCTCGCCGAGGAAGAGCTCCTGGAAGCGCTGGTAGGTGACCTTCGCGTTGGCGATGGCGATGGTGCCCTTGAGCGACTTCGCCTCGGGCGTGCCGATCTCGTCCAGCAGGCCGTCGATCTTGGTGTCGACGCGGCTGACGAAGAAGGATGCCACGGAGTAGATCTTCGATACGTCCAGGTCGTGCTCCAGCGCATGCTCCAGGCCGCGCAGGTAGGCGTGGGCGACGGCCTCGTAGTGGTCCATCGAGAACATGAGGGTCACGTTCACATTGATCCCCTCGCCGATCAGCGTCTCGATGGCGGGGATGCCCTCGGGCGTGGCGGGCACCTTGATCATCACGTTGGGGCGCCCCACGGCGTCCCACAGGCGGCGCGCCTCTTCGATGGTGCCGGTCGTGTCGTGCGCCAGCGAGGGCGAGACCTCCAGGCTCACGCAGCCGTCGCCGTTGTCGGAGGCGTCGTAGACGGGCCGCAGCACGTCGCACGCGTTGCGGATCTCGTCGAAGGCCAGCTCCTCGTACAGCTCGTCGGGCGAGAGGTACGGGTTTTCGCGGAGGAGTTCGTGCAGCAGGTCGTCGTACTCGTCCGTCCCGGCGATGGCCTTCTCGAAGATGGCCGGATTGGAGGTCATCCCGCGGAGCCCATCCTCGTCGATGAGCCGCTGAAGCTCGCCGCTGGCGATGAGGTCGCGCCGGATGTAGTCGAGCCAGAAGGACTGGTCGCGTTCGTGAAGCTGTTGGAGCGGATTCATGGGCTGCGAAAGGCTATCTGAGCGAGGGTGTGGATATGAAGTGCAGGTGCGGTGCGGGAAGACCCCGCGTCGCGATGTCGTTATAGTCTCATGCACGATGCGCAGAGATGATTCAGGCGTAGCGGGTCCGTTAATGTCCCGCGCTCAGCGTCTCATCCTGTGCGTGGCGACGGCGCCGGGTGCGTTACAGCTACGCGGGCTGCGCCTGGGTCGTGAGGCGGGTGGCGCGGCGGACGACGTGGTCCACCGTAAAGCCGCGCGCCTCGAAGACCTCCGGGCCGGGGGCCGACTCGCCGAAGCGGTCCAGGCCGATCACGTCGCCCCGGTCGCCCACGTAGCGGTGCCAGCCGATGGGCGACCCGGCTTCGACGGCCAGCCTGGGCACGTCGGGCGGCAGCACGGCGCGGCGGTAGGCGTCGGGCTGCGCGTCGAACAGCTCCCACGACGGCATCGAGACGACGCGGGCCTGGATGCCATTTTCAGCGAGTTGCTCCCGGGCCGCCAGCACGAGCGAGACCTCGGAGCCGGTGCCGATCAGGACGACGTCGGGCGTCTCGCTGTCAGCGTCGGCCAGGACGTACGCGCCCTTCGGCACGCCCTCGGCGACCGGGTACGTGTCGAGGTCCAGGATCGGCAGGCCCTGCCGCGTCAGCGCGAGCGCCACCGGGCCGTCCGTGTGCGTCACGGCGAGGCGCCACGCGGCGGCGGTCTCGTTGGCGTCGGCGGGGCGGAGGACCGTCAGGCCCGGAATGGCCCGGAGCGACAGCAGCTGGGAGACGGGCTGGTGCGTCGGGCCGTCCTCGCCCAGGCCGATGGAGTCGTGCGTGAAGATGAGGATGACGGGCGTCTCCATGAGGCCCGCCAGCCGGATCGACGGGCGGCAGTAGTCGGAGAAGATGAGGAAGGTGCCGGTGTACGGGCGCAGGCCGCTGAGGGCCATCCCGTTGCTGACGCCCACCATCGCATGCTCGCGGACGCCGAAGTGCAGGTTGCGGCCCACCCGGTCCGGGCCGTAGCTGGCCTCGCCGTCCAGCAGCGTCTTGTTGGAGCCTGCCAGGTCCGCCGAGCCGCCCAGCAGGAACGGCAGCCGGGGGGCGAGGGCGTTCAGCGTGATGCCCGAGGCCTTGCGCGTGGCCATTTTGCCCTGATCCGGCGTGAATGTGGGCAGGTCGGCGTCCCAGCCGTCGGGCAGCTCGCCCTGCACCATCCGGTCGAATTCGGCAGCCAGCTCCGGGTGTTCGGCGCGGTAGTTGTCGAAGAGGTCGTTCCAGGCGGCCTCGTGGTCGGCCCCTTCGGCCAGCAGGCGGCGCGTGTGCTCCAGCACCGTGTCGGGGATGTAGAACGTCTCCTCCGGCCAGTCGAAGAAGTCGCGCGTGGCGGCGACGGCCTCCGGGCCCAGCGGGGCGCCGTGCACCTCGCCGGTGTCCTGCTTGGGGCTGCCGTAGCCGATGTGGGTGTGGGTGACGATGAGGGAGGGGCGCTCGGTCTCGGCGCGGGCGGCGTCGAGGGCGTCGGCCAGCGCGGTCAGGTCGTTGCCGTCCTCCACGGTCAGC